>JANNRD010000648.1:0-2769 GCA_031401095.1 Acidobacteriota bacterium | reverse complement strand
GAAGAACTTCATGGGGCGCGGTCTGGTCGAAGCGGTAGACGACATGAGAGCAACCAATCCTCCGTCGAATTCGGAGCTGATGGATGCGCTCGCACGGGATTTCATTGAGCATCGGTTCGACCTCAAGCAACTGAGTCGGACGATCATGAATTCCGCCGCCTACCAGCGGTCGTCGCGGCCAAACGAGAGCAATCGCGGTGACGACAAATACTATTCTCGCTACATCATCAAGAGATTGCCGGCTGAGGTCATGTTGGATGCAATCTCTCAGGTAACAGGTGTGCCCACTGACTTCCCTGAATACCCAGCAGGGACCCGCGCGATTCAACTGCCGGACGGCGTCGTCAATTCGTATTTTCTCAAGGTCTTTGGCAAGCCAGCGAGGACGCTCTCGCTCGCGAGTGAGCGGTCATCAGAGCCATCTATTCCTCAGGCGCTGCACGTCATTAATGGCGAGACGCTCAATCAGAAGCTCCGGACACCCGGCGGGCTTGTCGACAGCTTCGTCAGGCTCGGTCTCTCAAATGAGATGATCGTCGAGCATCTCTTCCTTTCCGCACTCGGACGCCGTCCGACGGCGGAGGAAACTGGAAAATTGCGCCTCGAGTTGAAGCAGGAGACAACCTCGCTGGATGCGATCAACGCCCGTCGTCAGGCAATCGAGGATCTGGTCTGGGCAGTCCTCGCAAGCCGCGAGTTCCTGTTTAATCACTGAGGCGACACGTTGTCAGTACCACCGCGTTACCGGATGGTGCATTGTCGCAGAGCGACGACGTGAGGCACGCGTAAGCGGGCCACGACCCGCGGTAGCGGTGGGTCCAACGAGCCCTTAACCAGAATCACGGACAGCATACTTAGAAAGGAATTGTTACCAATGAAATACAACATCACTCGACGCGAACTCATGAAGTCAGCCGCGTTGGCTGCAAGCTCTATTTCTCTGACCGGCCTTGAGGTCTCGTCGCTTGCCGCCGAGGTCGTGAATGCTGCACCGGCCGGCGATGGCTGGCACGGGCTGAAGGCGGGCGTCGCTTCCTATACCATCAGAAAGATGCCACTTGATCAGGCGATCAAGGCAATCCAGCGTGTCGGCCTCAAGTACGTTTCGATCAAGGATGCTCACCTCTCTCTCAAGAGCACGAAGGAGGAACGCCAGGCGGTGGCGCAGAAGTTCAAAGCAGCCGGGATTACACCCTTGAGTTGTGGCAACGTCTCGATTGAAAACAATGAGGCTAACATCCGCCAGGCGTTTGAGTATGCCCGCGACATCGGTCTTCCAGCGATTGTCTGCAGCCCTGATCCACAGTCGATGCCCATTCTCGATCGAATGGTCAAGGAGTTCGACATCAAGCTCGCGATCCACAATCACGGCCCGGAGGACAAGAAGTTCCCCTCCCCTTACGATGTCTGGAAGGCAGTCGAAAAATACGACGTGAGGATTGGCCTCTGCATCGACGTCGGACATACAGCGCGGGCAAAGGTCGACCCAGCCGAGGCGATCATCAAATGCAAAGCACGCCTCTACGACGTTCACTTCAAGGACATCGCCAGCACCGCGCCAAATGGCGGCACTATCGAGGGTGGACGTGGTGTGCTGGACTTGAAGGCGATCCTTCAGTCTCTCCTCAAAGTCCGTTACGAGCACCTTCTCAGTTTTGAGTACGAGAAGGACAGCGATGATCCACTGCCGGGTCTCGCCGAGACGATCGGGTATACGAGGGGTCTCCTCGCGTCGATGTGAGGGCCAGTGAAGGCTGAGCATGACCCTGAAGATTGTCGGTATTGAGGTTCTCGACCTGCGCTTTCCCACTTCGCGTCTGCTCGATGGATCGGATGCGATGAACCCAGACCCGGATTACTCCGCGGCCTATGTCCTCGTCCACGCGGCGGATGAGGCCAGACGCGTGACCGGCCACGGCCTGACCTTCACCATCGGCCGTGGAAACGAGCTCTGCGTTGCGGCCGTCGGTGCCCTCAAACCCCTCGTCGTTGGGCGCACACTTGACTCGATCACGGGCGATTTTGCGGGTTTCTGGTATGAGCTAACCGGTGACAGCCAACTGCGATGGGTCGGCCCTGAGAAGGGAGTCATTCATCTCGCGACGGCGGCCGTGGTCAATGCGGTCTGGGACCTCTACGCGAAGACCAAAGGCCTCCCGCTCTGGAAGTTGCTTGTCGAGATGACGCCCGAGCAGTTGGTCGCCTGCATTCCATTCCACTACATCACCGATGTCCTGACACCTGACGAAGCTCTCGAGATACTGCGAGGGCAGCGAGAAGGGCGGGAACAGCGTGAAGCGGAAATGCGTCAGCGAGGCTACCCCGCCTACACGACTTCGGCGGGCTGGCTTGGGTATTCCGATGACAAGATCAGGCATCTACTGCGCACAGCCGTTGCCGCCGGTTGGACGCATTTCAAGATGAAGGTTGGTGGTGATCTCGCAGACGATCTGCGACGTGCCGCACTATTTCGTGAGGAGATCGGCTGGGATTGCAAGTTGATGATCGATGCCAACCAGGTCTGGGACGTACCGGTTGCAATCGATTGGATCAAACAGCTCGCACCGTTTGATCTGCATTGGGTTGAGGAACCAACGAGCCCCGACGACATCCTTGGTCACGCAGCAATCGCCCGGGCGATCGCCCCGATTGGAGTGGCAACCGGTGAGCATTGTCATAACCGGGTCATGTTCAAGCAGTTCCTTCAAGCCAACGCTCTCAGCTTCTGCCAGATCGATAGCTGCCGTCTTGGTGGAGTAAACGAAGTCC
>JANNRD010000647.1:0-13485 GCA_031401095.1 Acidobacteriota bacterium | reverse complement strand
CGAATGAGATAGGCTGCGGCTAAACCGTCGCTGGTAAACGTGAAGAGATTCGGATAAGTAGCGACAACGTTGAGCGCGCTCGGAATGGAGATGCCACCCGCGGTAATCGTCACGCTCGCGAGTCCGGTCGCAACCGCCTCCGGCACACGATAGTTGACCTGCGTGGGCGAAGCATAAGCAATAGTTGCGGAATGATTGGTCCCGGCCGAGTCGTGGATGGTAATGGTCGCGCCGCCCAGTTCCGTCGGCCAGCTCGGTGATTCCGCCGTGGCAGTAACAGTTGCCAGTTTCGCGCCGAAGAGTGGAAAGGCAGTGACCAACGCGCCAAGGGCCGTCGGCCCGCTTTCAAAAGAAGCGGATGAGACTGTCACCGCTGTCAATCGCACCGGGCCACCGCCGACATCGGTCCTCGCTGCGTTGCTATAGCTCGCGCCATCCCCGGGGTTGAAAACAGCCACGCCATTCACCAACAGACCGACTGGCCCCAGCCCCGTGCGCGTCTTGGTCGCAGCGACTGCGGGGTGGCGCGGAATCAGGCCGCGATTGTTCTGGACGGCGGGAAAATTCTGAAACACGCCGCCGTTGGCGTCCGCGCTGAACCAGGGTCCCATGACATAACTGGCGAGGTTGTTGGCGGCGACATATACCGCGGTGTCGGTGAAGTTGATGCTCTGGGTGTCGGCTTTTGCCGGAGTTGCCGCGCCACCGGAGATCTGCGCCCTCGGAGGCACGTCGCTCGGCCAGGTGTCCTTCGGCCCCGCGGATGGATCGAAGCCGCTCACGACCTGTGCATTCTGTTGGGAGTTCTTCGTCAGCCATGAATTGAAGTGCGGCGCACTCGGGATGGTTTGGATGTACGCACCATTGGCGTAGTAGCTCTCCGCGTTGGCTGGAACGACGACGTTGTTCCCTCCCGTCGCCGCGCCAAAGTACTGCATGCTGAGGAGGTACGGAAACGCCGGAGAGCCATCATCGCTGATCGTTACGTAGTAGGCATACGTCCCATTTGGGAATTCCGGTGTGACGGCAAGACGCCCATTGTATTGATCCAAATCACCCGCTGCCTGAGCGAACTCGAAGTCTTCGACATAGCGCCCTAACGGGAATGTCTCTGACACATCCGGCCCATACTGGTTCGAGCTCAGTTGCTGCGTCACGCCTGGGTGCTGCGCAAGAGCCCAGTCGGGCAGCGACGTTCTTTGCGCAATACTGCGTAAACGAAAGCCGGACTTGACACGCTTGACGGCGCTGCCCGAATTCATCGCGTCGGTGTAACCATACGGCCCATAGATCGGATAACCGTCGAACGCCCAGCCGAGAATCGGCGAGTGTTTCCACGGCGCACTCGTCTCTCGATAGGTCGTTCCTGTTCGCCCGCTCTTCACCACGACCAGGTTGTCGTCCAACTGGGAGCGTAAGCAGATCGGCTGAATGTGATTGTGATACATCCCATTGCCTGGCTGATGACCCAGACACTTGTCGAACGTTTGTAGCTCGCCGAAGTAGGCGTTGCGCGTCCAAATGCCATCGCCTTGTGCACCTTGCGCCCACGTGGTGCCGCAAAGAGTCAGCAGTAACAAGGTCGTAGTTGTCATTCTCATAGAGTTCTCGTCTCAGTCTCCTGGTTTTGAAATTGGCCTTGTCGTCCAGAGCGCAGGAGGCCAATGAAGGTCAGTCTGCCTCGCGTTGGTTGAGCCTTGTTGTCAATGCTAAGCCGGATTGTAGGGCTTGTGTGACGCCGAAGTCGAAGCTATTGGGGTGCGACCGGCAACTGCGCGTTCCATTGATCGTAGATCGCTTTCAGCTCGCTGAGCTTCGTCGGATTGGAGCTGGCGAGGTTGGCGCTTTCGGAGGGATCCGTCGCCAGGTTGTAAAGCCTCGTCGAGTTTTGAAAGAAGAGCAGCTTCCAGTCGCCGGCGCGGAGCGCGTATTGCGTCACGCCGGAGCGCCAGTAGAGTGTCTCGTGCGGCCGGGCCGTCTCGACGCCTGAAAGGAAGGGAATCAGATTGACACCGTCCAGCGCCGGGTCCGAAAAGTTCTTGCCCATCGCGGCAGATACCGCGGTCGGGAATACGTCGAGCGAGATCATCGGCGCACTGTTAACCACGCCTGCAGACAAATAGCCTTTCCATTGCATCATGAACGGGATGCGGATTCCGCCTTCCAGGAGCTGATCTTTCTGGCCGCTGAAGGGATCGTTCTTTGACGTGTTGACTCTCGGAATGCCTCCGTTGTCGCTGAAGAAAATGACAAGAGTGTTCTCTTCCAGTTTTAGCTCGCGCAACTTCGCCAGGACGTTGCCGACGCCATCATCCATCGCCGCCATCATCGCCGCGAAGGTGCGCCGATTGGTGTCGGTGATGTTCGGGAAGCGCGCCAGATACTCATTCGTTGCCTGCATTGGATCGTGTGGCGCGTTGTAGGCCAGGTGCAGATAGAAGGGCTGGCTCTGATTGCGCTGGACGAAATCGACGGCCTCGCGCGAGAGAGCGTCTGTCAGATAGGTGGTTTCGGTTACCGATTGCGTGCCGCGCAGGATTGGATTGTTCGGCTGGTTCCAGACCGTATAAGAGTGCATCCCGATCAGAAACCCAAAGAACTCGTCAAAGCCGCGTTGTTGCGGCGCAAACTGCGATTGCGTGCCCAAATGCCACTTGCCGATTGCCCCGGTCGTATAGCCGAGTGGTTTCAGGCGGTTGGCCATCGTCATTTCGGCCACAGACAAACCGAAAGTGCGGTCGCCCTCATCAGGCAGCAGTTCGAGGCCAAAACGTTGTTGATACCGCCCGGTTAGAAACCCGGCACGCGATGGAGCACACACGGGCGCAGTGACATACCCGTTGGTGAAACGGATGCCGCCGCGCGCAATCGAATCAATGTTGGGTGTGACGATGTCTGCGCTGCCTTGAATACCAAGATCAGCATAGCCCAGATCATCGGCGACGATGACGACGATGTTCGGTTTCTGTTTGGAGAGCGTCAGCGTCGCGGTCACCATTTGCCCATTAACCGCAGTCACGGCCTGCGACTCGGGAAGGAACCCCACGGCGGAAGCATCGAGGTTGTAGCCTCCGGCACGAACGACCGCGAAGCTGAAGGCTCCCTGGGCATCAGTCGTCGTGGTGCGCGTCGTTTGCCCCGGTTGCGCCAACTTTACAGATGCATTCCGCAAAGCCGAACCGCTCAGACCGTCCGCGACCTTGCCGCCGACAGTCCCGTATTCGTCTCGGCGGGCGACGGCGAGCGTCGTCTCGCTGCTGGTTCGGGCTTTGGTGACCCTCAGGCTGGCTGCCAGATTGGTCGGCAGGTTATCGGGCAACAGCACATTGATTTGCCACAAACCAACGTAGCCCGGTGCCAGACCGCTATACAAGACCTGCGCCTGTACGCCGCCGATCATGACCGTCGTCGCCCCGACGCCAATTGCCAGTACCGAACCGGACGCCGCCTCTCCATCGACGACAACTGGATTGGTGGCGCCAATGCCATTCGCGAAGATGGAGACGTAATTGCCCGTTGCTTCAGGCCGCGCGCCAGGGAATAGCTCGAAATCCGCGTTGATCGAGAAATCGGAATTGAGAGCACTCGCCTGTCCGGTCCCGGTTGTACCGACTGTAAAGACACCTGGAGACGCCTCAGCGACCGTCAACGTGCCAGATGATATCAGCGACGGGTTGTTGGCGCCGAAGACTTCGACCGCTGCCACTCCTGCGCTGACTCCGCTCGGCACTTGCAGATTGATTTGCGACGGCGAAACGAAGAAGAGGGGCGCCGATTTGCCGGCGATCCTGACCGACACTCCGCCCATCGTCGTGGGCAACGGCAGGGTCACTGCGATTTGTGTTTGCGTCGTCAGGTTCGTGCCAAAGAGCGCCCCAATCGAGCCCGGCGCGACGATTGCCTCATAACTGGCGGCGTTGACTAGTGCTACCTGTACCGCGGCGGCTGGTGTTGCCCGCGCCGGATTGTCTCCGGCAGACAGGCCGAATACTGCACACAGAACGAGCGGGAACAATGATGATCTTTTCACGCGATTCTCCGCGACGAACTAGTCATAAGATTGCAATCCAATTCGAGAGGTGTTGTGACGCAGAAACTAGGCGGAAAGTCTGCGCAGAATTGTAAGACTTATGTAAAATCTCCAATCGTTGTCTAAAGAGCGGGTTGAGTCATCTGAGGTTCGACGATTGACGAAGAAGGTTGACACCCGCCCCACAGGTCGGCGGTAACGCAAGCCGAACCCGCTGAAGGTCGACGTCATGAATGCCCCGACCGCCCTTACCCGATGATACTCATTGCGCTGACGATAGCCAACGCGATAGGTGCCGCTGGCGCCGAGGTGGTTCCCCGGGGGCGGCTGATTGTACGGGGCGCTGAGCACTATCAAGACCGGTGTGTGAATGAGCATCTGACGCGCAACCCTGGCCCGTCTTTGGGAGTGGCCCTGTCAGAGTTTCGGTTGAAGGGTGCTACGATGGCAGTTCGGTCTTGACGTAGCCGCGCCGAAGAGGGGCAACGACGATGGCCCCGAGTTGTCGGTAAAGATAGTGGTGATCGAGAGTGTGCCGCTCGCTGAACACAAAAGGAACGCAATCTGGCAAGGTATTGGCGTCGGCCCGGATCGACAGGAATCCTATGCGTATCAGATACGTATTGCTGCTTCTATTCACGATCGTTCTCCATGGCGATGCTGCGCTTATTAATTCGCGCTCTTCGGTAGGAGCTGCACGACCGAATGTCGTGCTGATTCTCGCCGATGACCTCGGCTTTTCGGACGTCGGATGTTACGGCAGCCGTGTCGACACGCCAAACCTGAATCGGCTGGCGGCCAGCGGGCTGCGCTTCAGTCAGTTTTACAACGCGGCACGCTGCTGCCCGACGCGTGCGGCGCTGTTGACTGGGCTATATCCGCATGAGGCCGGAGTCGGCCACATGGCGCAGGACTGGACGCAGTTTGGCGCGGCATATTCTCCTGGGCTGAACGAACAATCCGCGACGTTTGCTGAGCTTTTGCACGACGCGGGCTATCGCAACTATCTGGCAGGCAAATGGCACGTCGGCGGCAGGGCCAGGGGACAGGAGCGAAATTATCCAACCAATCGTGGTTTCGATCATTGGTATGGCACGTTCGGTGGCGGCGATTTCTTTGCTCCGGACAACCTGTTTCTCGACGACAAGCAGGTCAGGGCAGAAGACGATTATTACTTCACCGATGCCGTCACGGACCACGCCATACTGTTTCTAAAAGAGCATTCCCGCGACCACAAGGACCAACCCTTCCTCCTGCACCTGACCTACACCGCGCCGCACTTCCCGTTGCAGGCACGTGCAACGGAGATCGCGAAATATCGCGGCAAGTTCAAGGACGGCTGGGACGCCGAACGCGAGCGGCGGATGGCGCAGCTCAAGCGACTCGGGATCATTGATGCGAAGTGGAAGCTGTCGCCGCGCGATACCGTGGCAGATCCGTTTGAGAAAGCGGAAGACAAAGACGAATGGGATCTGCGGATGGCCGTTCA
Source organism: Acidobacteriota bacterium (assembly GCA_031401095.1). Classification (GTDB taxonomy): domain Bacteria; phylum Acidobacteriota; class Blastocatellia; order RBC074; family RBC074; genus JANNRD01. The sequence continues at coordinate 7,966 of JANNRD010000647.1, read as the reverse complement.
CGCCGCGATGATCGACCGCATGGATCAGGGCATTGGGCGCGTGCTGGAAGCGGTCAGGCGGATGGGCGCGGAGCAGAACACGCTGGTCTTGTTTCTATCCGACAACGGTGCGAGTGCGGAGTTTCTCGACTCGTGGCCTGATCCTCGACGCGGGCATAAACCGGGAACGCCGACCGGTCAGCCGGGATCGCATCGGACGCTGGAAATCGGCTGGGCCAACGCGGCCAATACGCCGTTCCGCGAAAACAAGATGTGGATTCACGAGGGCGGTATCTCGACTCCGCTGATTGCGTATTGGCCCGCCGGTATCGGGGCAAGAAACAAACTGACGCGCGAAATCGGTCACGTCATTGACGTCATGCCAACGCTGCTGGAAGTGGCTGGGGTCGAATATCCCAGGACCTTTCGCGGACGGCGCTTGACCCCGCTCGCCGGCCGCAGCCTCCTGCCAGCTCTGCAAGGGAAGCGGCTGGGTGGTCGGACGTTGGCGTGGGAACACGAAGGCAATCGCGGCATCCGCTTCGGGGACTGGAAGCTCGTCGCGGTTTTCAAGGGCGAGTGGGAGCTGTACAATCTCGCCGCAGATCGCACTGAAACAAACAATCTCGCTGGAGACATGCCTGACAAGGTCAATGACCTTGCCGCGCAGTGGCAAAGCTGGGCAGACAGCGTTGGTGTTGTGCCGTGGGAACGTCTGCCGGGGGCGAGCTACAAACCGGCTAAGGGGTATCGCCGGAAATCAGAACCCGTGGTGCCGTAGAGGCGCCGACTACAGTTCACGCTAATTCAGCGTCGGATCTTCCGGATGCCCATCGGCAACATCTGTAAATAATCGGATTGACAGTCTTGTTGCTTGCCCGTATGCTTCGGCAGTCGAGTAACCAGAAGTCATGAGACCGGCTTGAGTTCACCTTGCCGCGAACGCGCCGCGAGCTTGAGAGCGGAGACTTGTCAGAGACAAAGGAGATACTGCATGCAATCCGCACGACGAATTACACAAGTATTGCTCGCGATCTGCGCGCCGGTTGTCTTGAGCCTGACGGCGTTTGCCGCCGATCCCGGACTGAGCTTTCCGATCGGGTCCGAGCTCAGTGATCAGAAGGCCGGCTCGGTGCTGATCTACAACTACTACACGTCAGCTCCGGCGTCGCCGGGCCTGACCAATACCAGATTCAATATCACTAACACGAGCGCGGCGACCGCGGCCTTCGTGCACCTGTTTTTTGTAGAGGGAAGCACTTGCAGCATCTCCGACCGATATGTGTGCCTGACAGCCAGTCAGACACTGACCTTCCTCGCTTCTGAGCAGGATCCGGGAACGACGGGCTATCTCGTCGCCCTGGCGACGGATGGAGTTCTAGGTTGCCCCACATCGCACAATTTCCTGATCGGTGATGAGTATGTGAAGACCGAAGCGGGGTATCACGCGAACCTGGGAGCAGAGACGATCTCCGCGCTCTATCAACAAAACCTGGTCAATTGCGATGGAAATTCCGTCACCGCTCAAGTTTTTTTCGACGGCGTGAGCTATGGCCTTATACCGCGCGTTCTGGCGGTTTCGAACATCGGGTCGACTCTGGACGGCAACAACACGAGACTGATCGTCAACCGTCCTAGTGGCGACCTGACCAGAGCCGGATTCACTGTGGGACCCGTTTTTGGTATCCTGTATGACGATCAGGAACAGGCACATAGCTGGAACGCGAGTTGGGGTTGCCAGCGCGTCGTTGACTTGAACAACGACTTTCCGAAGACCGCGCCACGATTCGACCAGGTAATTCCTGCGGGTCAGACCGGCTGGATGAAGTTCTGGGCTACCGGTCCAGGCGGCATCCTCGGTGCGGTCCTCAACCGAAACGCAAGGGCCGGTGCGGATTCGGGCGCGTTCAACAGCGGCCACAACTTGCACAAGTTGACGCTGGCCGCGTTTGCAAATACAAATGGCTACATTGTTCCAGTTTTCCCGCCGTCCTGCTAAACGGAAAGTCGCCTGACAACCAGTCGTGAGAAGAATGCCGAGTTGATCAGACAACTCGGCATTCTCTTGTCTGGCGGCGGCTGCGCTGACCAAGTGCTTAGCCAGCAAGCGAGATGCTTGCCATCGAGTTGCCAGGCAGAGTCAATCGAAACGCCTGCTCAAGCGAGGCCAGGGGCTCGTCAAGCATTATCTCCTCAGCAAGTTCGATTGTCAGCCGCCAGGTGGTAACGGAGCCCGCCTGAATGGCCCGAAGACAGGCTCGCTGGACCGGCAGTGATGCGTTCGTCATCTGGCGGTACGTGCTGCGCCCAGCCGTGACGCAGCCATTCGATCTTCACAACAAGCCATGGGACAGGCATAATCTGGTTAACTAGCCCGGGCAGACGAAACGCATCGCAGAATTGATGACCAGAGTTGAGGCGCAACAGAAGCCGGCGGGCGATTTGCAGCCGCTCTGGATCGGCCGGCCCGGCGCCCGACGGGTGGTCTGGGTTTCGGGTGGGACGTTCTGGATGGGCTGCGACGATGACGAGATGCCCGACGCCGCAATCTGATAGCAAATGAACAGGGAACAACGGAGGTCCCGCACCATGAGAAGCCTGCTCGCCGGAATCGTGCTGTTGCTATTGTGTCCGTTCGCGCTGGCCCAGCGCGGTGGTGTGAGCGCGTCGCGTGCCGCCACACCCGCCCCGTCGCGTCCGAACATCATCATCATCATGTCGGACGACATGGGTTATTCGGATCTCGGCTGTTACGGCGGCGAAATCAACACGCCGAATCTGGACGCATTGGCGAAGAATGGTGTGCGCTTTACGCAGTTTTACAACACGGCGCGCTGCTGTCCGACGCGGGCCAGCTTGCTGACCGGGCTGTATCCGCATCAGGCGGGCGTCGGACACATGATGGATGATCGCGGGCACGATGGTTATCGCGGCGATCTGAATGAGCAATGCGTCACGATGGCGGAAGCGCTGCGTCCGGCGGGTTACTCCACATACGCCGTCGGCAAGTGGCACGTCACCAAAGCCGTCAATCCCAAATCAGAAGCCGATAAACGCAACTGGCCGATGCAACGTGGCTTCGAGCGCTTTTACGGCACGATCGCGGGAGGCGGCAGCTATTGGGATCCGAGTACGCTGGTGCGCGACAATCAGATGATTACGGCCTTTGCTGATCCTCAATACCAGCCGAAGGAACAGTTCTATTACACCGACGCGCTGAGCGATAACGCGATCAAATTCATCGCAGAGAATGAAACAAGAGACAATCAGGTACCGAAACCGTTTTTTATGTACCTGACTTACACCGCTGCGCACTGGCCGATGCACGCGCGCGAACGCGACATTGCGAAATACAAGGGCAAATATGATCAAGGCTATGAACCGGTGCGCCGGGCGCGCTACGAGAAGGCGAAGAACCTCGGAGTAATTGATGCGCGCTGGCCGCTGTCGCCGCAGGCCGGCGATTGGGAGCAGGTCAAAGACAAAGCTTGGGAAGCGCGGGGCATGGAAGTCTACGTTGCGATGGTTGATGCGATGGATCAGGGCATCGGGCGCATCATCGCCGAACTCAAGCGGCGCGGACAGTTTGACAATACGATAATCCTTTTCATGCAAGACAATGGGGCCTGCGCTGAGATCAATGGGCGCAATCTGACCGGTCCAAACTCGCCAAATCCGTATCATGAACGTCGGGATAAACCTGTCCTGCCCGCACTGGCTAAAGACGCGCTGCATTATTTCAACTCCATGCCGAAGCAAACGCGAGACGGACGCCCTGTGATTCTGGGGCCGAATGTCTTGCCGGGGCCGGACGATACGTTCATTGCTTATGGGCAGGGGTGGGCGAACGTCAGCAACACGCCATTCCGCGAATACAAACACTGGACGCACGAAGGCGGCATCTCGACGCCGCTGATTGCGCATTGGCCGCAGGGCATTCCCGCCAAGAATCGCAATCAGCTTTTCCGGGAACCGGGGCACCTGATTGATGTTATGGCAACCGTGGTTGATTTGAGCGGCGCGAAATATCCGACTGAAAGAAATGGCAACGCGATTACGCCAATGCAGGGCGTCAGTTTGCGCCCCGCGCTGACGGGCAAGTCGCTCAAACGCACGCAGCCGATCTTCTGGGAACATGAAGGCAATCGCGCCATCCGCTCCGGTGAATGGAAACTCGTCGCCAGGGAGAATCAGTCGTGGGAGCTTTATGATCTTGCGGCAGATCGCAGCGAGATGCGCAACCTGGCGGGGAGACATCCCGACAAGGTGAAAGAGCTGGCGGCGCAGTGGGAGACGTGGGCGGCGCGCGCGAACGTGCTGCCGCTCGGGACGTGGCGCGCCAAGGCTCCGTAGCCAAACATCGACGCTTCCAATGATGCGCTGGTTGAGTGCCCCAACGATCGATGCGCGATCGGAGGCTTCAGAAAAGACCTCACATGAACAACTCACGACCTGTGCTAAGTCGGCTCATTGTGCCGTGCTGTTTACTGCTGGCTGTCTTCGCAGAAACGCCACGACCAATGCTCGCCGGCAAAACCACACTGGGCCTGCAGACGATGGCGGAACAGAAACCGCAGCTCTATCGCGAGACTAATTTGCGAGCACAGAGCCAGCAACCTCGGACTCCCGCCAATCTGAAATACAACATCGTCTCGATCGTCACCGACGACCAGGCGATCTGGTCGATCGGCGCGTACGGCAACCGGGAAGCGATCACGCCGAACATGGATCGATTGGCGCGCGAGGGCGTGACATTCAACAACGCGTTTGTGACGACGCCCGTCTGTTCGCCCAGCCGCGTGGCCTTCCTGACCGGCCTCTATGGTTCGCAGGTTGGCATCACCGATTACCTGACGGCGGACGAAGGCGATTCGGGGATGGGCTTACCCGCGTCGGCCATCACCTGGCCGAGCGTGTTACAGGGGAATGGTTATCGCACCGCACTCTTCGGCAAATACCATCTCGGAACGAAGGCGGAATTTCATCCGACGCTGCGGGGCTTTGATTACTTCATGGGCTCGCAGCAGGGCAGCTTCGCACCCATGAATCCGCGGCTCGAAGTCAATGGACAGATGACCGATTTGAAAGGCGCTGGCTCCGACATCGTTGTGGATGACGCGGTCGGCTGGATCGAGGCCAATCAGGACAAACCGTTCGCAGCCCTCATCCACTTCCGCGAACCGCACCTGCCGTACACCCCGGTGCCGGACGTGGACGCGCAGCTTTTCAAAACTCTCGACCCGACAATTCCCAATGTGAAGGGTCTCGATCGCGAGCAGGTGAAACAGTTCTATCGCGAATATTACGCGGCCGTTCACGCGGTTGACCGTAACCTGGGCAAGCTGCTCGCGCTGCTCGAACGATTAAGGCTCGACCGCCGGACGATTGTCATGTTTCAAAGCGATCACGGCTATAACATCGGCCACCACGGCATTCACACCAAAGGCAACGGCTTTGTGATCGCGGGAGGCGTCAACGGGCCGAAGCGTCCGAATATGTGGGATACGTCGTTGCGCATTCCGTTGCTGATTCGTTGGCCGGGCACGCTGCCAGCAGGCATGGAGATCAACGAGACGGTGCTCAATCTCGATATATTTCCGTCAGTGCTGGGTCTGCTCAGTCTGAAACTTCCGGCGGCGTCGCGGCACAACGGCCAGGACTTCACGCCGCTCCTGTTCGGCCTGCGCGACGCGAACTGGCGCACGGAAATCTTTGGGCAGTACGATCTGCACAACGCCGGCCTGGCTTACATGCGCATGCTGCGGACGAACGAATGGAAGCTGGTGCGGCACTACCGCGCCAACGAGCTGGATGAACTCTACGACTTGAAGAATGATCCGGGCGAGTTGAAGAACCTCTACAAAGTGGGCCAGCACCGCGACATCCGCGTGCGATTGCAGCAGAGGCTGGATGAGCGGATGAAAGCGATTGACGATCCGCTTCTTCGCGGGAACCAATAGTGCTTGCGAGCTGGAAAGTATCAATCAACCGTTTCGCCGCACGGTGCCTGTGACTCTAATTCCTGTCGAAGCCACCAGGAAACGCACCTGCTTTGCGAATTGCGCGTGACGCATATCGACACTATCGGTTCGAACTCGCCACGCATTGGTGTTCTTTGCCGATCAGACAAGCAAGAGGCCGCCAGCAAGCCTGATAGACGGAGCACAGAAGTGAAAGAAAACCTGCATGTCGTCAGTGTTCACTGAACACATCTTGTCAACGAGACGAGCACACCTATGAAAAGAATTGCACTTTGCCTGTTTCTGCTTGTCTGTCTCTGGCAGTTACGGGCAAGCAGCGCGTCGCACCCATTGCAACGCCCGCTTCAACAATCCGCTGGGCGCCCCAACATCCTCTTCTGTTTCGCCGACGATTGGGGGCGCTACGCGAGCATCTTTGCGACTCTGGAACGGCAGCCTTCACCAAACCAGGTCGTCAAGACGCCCAATATTGATCGTGTCGCGCGTGAAGGCGTGCTCTTCCGCCGCGCTTTCGTCAGCGCGCCCTCGTGTACGCCGTCCCGTAGCGCGCTGCTCTCTGGGCGATATTTTTTCAACACGGAGCGCGGTGCGATCTTGCATACGGCGGAGTGGAATACTTCGATCCCCAGCTTTCCACATTTGCTGCGCGATGCCGGTTACCACATCGGCGAAACCTACAAGGTGTGGAGTCCCGGGACGCCAGTGGATGCGCCGTTTGGTGCGGGAAAGTACGCGTACGAAAAGGCTGGCGTTCTGCCGAATAGATTTTCCACGAACGTTACGAAGATGATCGGCGAGGGGCAAACGCTGGGCGCCGCGCGTGAACAGGTCTTCGATCAGGTGCGCGCGAACTTTGACGCATTTCTCTCTGATCGCAAACCGGGACAGCCGTGGTTGTACTGGTTCGGCCCGACGAACACGCACCGGCGCTGGATCAAAGGCTCCGGCAAACAGCTCTGGGGCATTGAGCCTGACGCCTTGAAAGGCAAGCTGCCGCCGTTTCTGCCCGATGTCGCGGAAGTGCGCGAGGACGTGGCCGATTATCTGGGGGAGGTGCAGGCCTTCGATGCCTACATCGGATTGCTGCTTGCAAGATTGGAAGAGACGGGCGAGCTGGATAACACGCTGATCGTCGTCAGCGGCGACCACGGAATGCCCGGCGTGTCGAATGGCAAGTGCAATCTGTATGATTTCGGAACTGGAGTGACACTGGCCGCTCGCTGGCCACAAGGGATCACGGGTCGTGGCCGCGTGGTGGATGATCTGGTCAGTCTCCCGGACTTAATGCCGACGTTTCTGGACGTTGGCGGCGTACCGATTCCGGCTGGCGTCAATGCGCGCAGCTTGCTGAACGTATTGCGTCAGGGCCGCAGCGGGCAGGTGGACGCAAGCCGCACCTGGGTCATCAGCGGGCGGGAGCGCCACGTCGCGTTTGCCAACGCGGACAACCGGCCGTATCCACAACGCGCGTTGCGCACACCGGACTATTTGTATGTCCGCAACTTCGCGCCCGACCGCTGGCCGCTGGGGATTCCCGTCGCCGTCACGGCAACGAGCGCGCCGTCGCAAGACGAATTGGAGAGCAATACGTACGCAGCCTTTGCCGATATGGACGCCAGCCCGACCAAAGCCTGGCTCGTCGGGCATCGCAACGACCCACAGTGGAAGCGGTTTTACGACATCGCCTTTGCGCGGCGTCCCGCCGAAGAGTTGTACGATCTGAGCAAAGACCCGCACGAGACCATGAATGTCGCCGCCGATTCAAAATACTCCGCGACAAAAACCAGGCTGGCTGCGCAACTGATGAAGGTCTTGAAGGACGCCGGCGACCCGCGCGTGACGGGCGATGGCCAGACATTCGAGCGTCCGCCGTTCACCAACCCGAGTCCGGAACAACCACCACAAAGAAGATAATCACGACACCTATTGGTTACCGTTCTTCAAGGAGTTCTGACAAGCGGCAGCTGGACGAAGCTTGCCCGGCCGGGTGCGTGGTAGATCCGTTG
>JANNRD010000646.1:0-15171 GCA_031401095.1 Acidobacteriota bacterium | reverse complement strand
GCGGACCGCGGGGAACTGTTCCGGCGTCAGATTGAGACCCTGCGTCGGGTTGTGGCCCTGGCATTGCGCGCAGGGGCATCTGCTGCGGAGGACGGCGAGTCGATGTCGACTCTCATGCGAGTCGTCCCACTCGATCTGAAGTACCGAGTCGTCATCGGTCAACGCCAGCGACAATGGAACCGGCCTGTTCTGACTCATGGTGCGGTTGATTCAACCCCTTCTCGATGTTCTAATCATTTTACGACGCATTTGGCGCCGCACTGGTCGACGATGGAGGGCTCATGACGAGACGAGAAGAAAGACGCAAGGAAAGGGGGTTCCTCAAGAGCGCTTTGCTCCTGATCCCCGATTTTGTCAAACTGCTTTTCCGCCTCATCAAGGATGCCCGCGTCCCGGTTGCCGAAAAAGCGATGCTTCTCGGCACCATCGTTTATGTCATCTCGCCGCTCGATTTACTGCCGGATTTCATCCCTTTTCTCGGACAGGTGGATGATATCTATCTGGTTTCCCTCGTCCTCCTGCGGATGCTCAGCCGCACACCCGGCGATGTTATCAACGAGCATTGGGATGGCAGGGGAGACCTTGCAGCGGTTGTCTCAAAGATATACAAAGCCGCCAAGTACGTTCTTCCGACCCGCATCCGTCACATCCTCCTCGGCCGGGTTGAAATCGGCTCACAGGTGAAGCGGGCATTGCTCACCTCTCCCGCCGAGCCTGAGTCGATCGAGGCTCACCGCAGGGATAAGATGCGGCGCTAGGCAACACCCCCTAACCTTTCGAGGAACCGGACAAGCTCGTCTGGTAGCCCCACTGCAAAGCTCATCGGTTCGCCCGACTTTGGATGCGTGAACGAGAGCGAGGCCGCGTGCAAGAAGGGTCGTCCAAGATGACTTATCGCACCGCGCAAGACCGCATTGATCAAATTCTTGCCCCTGCCATTGTCATAGCCGGTGTCTCCAACAACTGGATGACGCAAGTGCGCAAAATGAACCCGAATCTGATGGGTGCGGCCGGTCTTGATCTCTACCTCAAGTAGGGTGAATCCGGGGAATCGCTGACGGACGCGATAGAAGGTCAGCGCCGGCCTTCCTGAGCCCACTGGTCGAACACTCATCTTCACCCGATTGCGGGGATCGCGGCCAATGGGATCGTCGATCTGACCCTCTTGACTGGCGACCGTTCCGTAGACCAGAGCGAGGTAGATCTTTTTGACACGCCGCTCGGCAAACTGTTCCGAGAGGTTCTGCAGGGCTTGATCGGTCTTGGCGACGACGATCAGGCCGGAGGTGCCGACATCCAGACGATGGACGATTCCGGGCCGCAATCTGTCGCCCACCGGCGCGAGTTGGCCAAAGTAGTAAACCAGCGCGTTGGCCAGCGTCCCTGAGGTGATGCCCGCGCCCGGATGAACCACCATCCCGGCCGGCTTGTTGATCACGATCAGATGGTCGTCCTCAAACAGAATGTTGAGTGGAATGCACTCCGGTGCAGCCTCAAGTGGCAGGGTCGGGGGAAACTCGACATTAATCTCGTCTCCCAATCGAAGCTTGTAGCTTGCCTTGGCTTCTTCGTCGTTGACGGTGATATCGCCGCTGTCGATCGCGCGTTGAATCTGCGCCCGGCTCGCCTCTTCGATGCGGTGGGCAAGGTAAGCATCGAGGCGTTGGCCGACGCCATCGGTACTGACGGTAATCGAGGATGCGTCTCTCATTTGCCGGTATAGAGCTCAACGGGATAACGTTCGATCGGCGCGCTGACCTTGCGAGCGAGCGCAAAGATATTGTCGCCGCGAAGTTCGGGCGAAATCTGAATCTCTCTCAGCAGGTCAATGACGGCGGGGTTTGAACGCAACCAGACATCCTCGGTTTCGAGTGCGACAACCGAGAACCCGGCGGCAGCCAGGGCGACCCCGATTTCATATGGGGCATACTCCCGATTGTGCTGGTCGGCGACCTCCTGCAGGTTGTACTGGTTGAGGAGGTATGGCGTACAACCAACAAGCAACCCCTCGATCGCGCGCGCACTGGCGATGTTTGGCGTGGTCAGCAGGAGATAGCCATCGTCGGCGAGGACGCGATTGCATTCCCAGAGCATGTGCAGTGGATCCCGCTGCAGATGCTCGATCAATTCACAGCAGAGCACCGTCCGGAAGTACCCATCCGGATAAGGAAACTTGTCGATCTCGACATTGAAGTTCCGCAACTCGAAGGAATGACTGTCTGCTCCTTCCGTCTGGCGGACGGTCTCGATACGGACACTCTCATCACCTTTCCAGAAATCGCCACAGAAGACCTCGGAGTAGCCGCAGAACTTTCTCAGGGCCGGCGCAAGGTGACCGAAGCTGCCAAGCTCGAGCAACCGGTCCTCCGGATTCTCGACAGCCGGGATGCGCTCGATTGTCGAGACAAAGCGCCGAAGGTGCTGTTTCACATAAGCCACCTCTTGCGGGTCGCTCAGAAAGCTGAGGATGTAGTCAACGATCTCGCTCTCATGCGGCGCAAAATCGGTGAGGCCTTCGTGCGCGATCTTTTTCCAGGAGAGTATCTGCTCGTAAAGGGGTGGAGCGCCGGCGCCGATCTTGCTCAGTGTCTGGGTTCCGTGCTCGGCCAGTTTGCGGAACGAAATCAACTGGCGCGGAGGCTCGCTGCCCGCTGACGTCGAGCCGCCGGTCAGCTCGTCGTCGCCGTCTTTCCCCTTGTTCCCGGCTTCGGACTCCGATCCCTTCGCAGGTTGCACGGCGCGACGCGGTCCCGCTTCCAGCGCGCGCAGTTCCCGCCGAAATTTGTCAAGTTGCTGGTCAAAGATCTGCAACATCAGATCGTTCCGGTCGACGATATCCTGCGACCGCTGATGCAGCCTTCCGTCAACGGTGTTTACGTGAGTCTCCATACGATCGTCGCTTCGTTTCTCGATCGTGTTGAAGCGGCTATCGATATGCCGTTCGATGCGGGCGAGGCGGTCGTCGAGTCTGTTGTCGGTTGCCAGACTGCGCTCCTCAAAGTGCAGATCGATTCTTTTGACGGCTTCGCCGGACGCAGAGCCAAGCCTCGCTTCGGCCTCGCCCAGTCGCTTATCGACGATTTCATCTGTCTGAGTCAGCCGGCTCTCGATGCGCGCATCAAGGGCGGCTTCGTAGGCATCGGCGCGCGCCGCCGTCACTGCCTCGAAGGCTTCCAATCGTTGGTTGGTAGTCGACTCATACTCGGTGGCGCGACTGGTCATGGTCTGTTCGAAGTTATCCGCCCGGCGGGTTTGTGCTTGCTCAAATCCACTGAGACGAGATGTGAGGGCGGTTTCGAAGGCATCAGTTCGGCTGGACTGTGACTTCTCAAACTCATCAGCGCGCCCGTCAACGCGCTCTTCGTGAGCAGCGAACCGCACCTCGAGAGCCTTCTCCGAGTCGGCGAGCCTCTCATCGATTCGCGCGTCAACAGTTACTTGATAGTCATCGAGCCTCTCCTCAAGCAATTTAAGACGTTCATCGATGCGTGCGTCGATGGCCGTCTGATGCAGGCTGAGTCTTGTCTCAAACGAGTCAAGCCGTTCCGCGATTCGCTTATCGATGGCGGCTTCGTAGGTGTCCGCGCGTGTCTCGACGCGCGCCTCAAACTCCCCATGCCGCTGCGTCAGGTCGCTCAAGACCTTGAGGAGTCGGTGCTCTTCTTCTTCGAGGAGTCGTCGAAGCCCTTCAGCCCGAGCGTCCTCGGCCTGCCATCGACCGGAAAAGTCATCGGTCAGCAGCAAGCGAAGATTCCGCAGAATGGATTGCATTCGACTCATGGTTATCTCTTCTTCGAGGCCTCGAAAACTTCGTCGTAGACCGATTGGGTTTCATGCGCAGCTCGTTCCCAGGAGAAGAGCCTCGCTCGCTCAAGGCCCGCCTCTCGAAAATGCGCGCGTTTATCCGCATCGTCGAGCAAACCGGCCATCTCGGCCGCCAGAGCTCGCCAGTCGCGCGCCGAAACGGTGACGCCAGCAGGACCCACAACCTCCGGAAGACTGGAACTGTCGCTGGTGACGACGCACGTGCCACAGGCCATCGCTTCAAGCGGTGGGAGGCCGAAGCCCTCATAGAGTGAAGGGTAGACAAAAACCTCTGCCTGACTGTAGAGCGCCGGCAGATCATCGTCCTCGACGTAGCCTGTGAATCGTACCATGTCCGTCAGATGAAGGTCATGAACCATCTTGAAGACCTCATCATCGAGCCAACCGCGTCCACCACACAAGACCAGTCTCACCTCGTGGCGGGTCGCCCGTAACAGCTCTTCGTAGGCGCGGACGAGTGTCAGCAGGTTCTTGCGCGGCTCGATCGTGCCGACATAGAGAAGATATGGTCCTTCGATGCCGTGCTTGTCGAGGACCATCTGGCACTCGGCCCTGGGTAACGGGCGCATGCTCTCACGGGCAGCCTCATGAATGACGCGAATGCGCTCGCGACGGATGCCGAGTCGCGAGCTGATCTCTGCACTGGTCCATTCACTCGGCGCGATGATCATACTTGCGCGCCGCGCCATGAGTGGAATCCGTCGTCTTCCGCGGACGACATTTGCCGATTCATGCGTCGTCGAATGCGTGAAGAGCGACAGATCGTGTATCGTCACTACCGTAGGACAGGGAGCCCACAGCGGAATACAGTAATTGGTCCCGTGAAAGACGTCGAGGGGCGAAATCTGCAGCAGGGTCGGTAACCCGATAAGCCACCATTTGCGGAAAATGCTACGGACCGGGATCAGCCGCTTTGTCAGGTTTGCCGGCTGGCTGTGAGAGTCAAACGGAAAATCAAAGGGTGAGAAGAGCTCGTATTGGTGGTCAGCGTGTGTCCGCGCTAGCCACGTCGATATCGCCTCCGTATAATGTCCAATGCCGGTCTTTGCTGCCACCAATGGAATCGCATCCAGCCCAACACGCATATGGCAGAAATACCATGCAGACAAAGAGATTATCAATGGACGATCACTCCCTCCGTAAACTAATCGATGAGTCGGCTGCCGAGCAGCACGCAAGAGTGCTCGCTGAATCGTGGTGGCACAGCATCGACCTTGGTCAGGGTCAGGTGACACCCGGCGTTCATTCGCAGGAAGAACTCCACGACAATTTTCGCCGGTTTGTGCTGCCCGACGATCTGCGCGGAAAACGCGTCCTTGATATCGGATGCTGGGATGGCTTCTACTCGTTTGAGTCAGAACGGCGTGGGGCCGAAGTGGTGGCAGTCGATTGCTGGCGACCGGAGAATTTCTTCAGGGCGAAAGCGGCGCTTGGCTCTCGAATTGAGTTTCACGAACTGAGTGTTTATGACGTCACACCGGCAAGGCTCGGGACGTTCGACATCGTCCTCTTTCTCGGCGTGCTCTATCACCTGCGGCATCCGCTGCTCGCGCTCGAGCGCGTCTGCGAGCTGACACGCGAGACTGCGATCGTGGAATCGCACGTCGTCGACAACCTCTTTCCGACCAACCACCCGATCATGGAGTTCTATGAAGAGGACGAGCTTGGCGGGCAATTTGACAATTGGTGGGGTCCGAATCGAGCATGTCTCTCCCGGATGCTTCGCGCATCGGGGTTTGCAAGAACGGAAGTGCTTCGGATCGAACCTGCGCGCGCCGTGGTCAAGGCGTACCGCCAATGGCCCCTCGAGGAAGCGGCGAGACCTTCACTGCAGATCGTCGATGTCGCCAACGCAGTTTCGATGGAAAGGATCTTTCCGCGGCGCGGCCGACTGGCATTCCTTGATATCTCTGTCAACGGACTGCCCACTACCGCATCGCGGGACGAGGTCCACGTCGAGGTCGGCGGCTACGGTATTCGGCCGATCTATGTCGGCCAGTCGAAGGACCCGCGACGCGCGGGAATAACGCAGATCAATAGCCCCGTTCCTCCGGGACTTGGCCCCGGGTGGACGACAGTCAGCATCACTCTTGGCAACCGCATCTCTCAGAAATTCGAGATCGAGCTGAGCGAAGGTCCGGAGTGGTAATCAGGAGCGGTCGGAAGGAGCAAAGCATGTCGAAGAAGGAAGAGAAGGCAGCGAAGGCGAAGAAGGCTGGGAAGAAGAAGGACAAGGACGACAAACGCGGTAAGGGCAAGAATGGCAGGAAATCAGCCAGGAAGGGTGGAAAGGGAAAGAAGGAAACGCTCATCGAATCGGCGGCGAAACCGGTGCTCGCGGCGGGCAAAAAGAAGGTCAACCTGGCCGATATGAAGTGCGTTCCCTGCCGCGGCGACGTGCCGCCGCTTGGTGAAAAGGAGATCAAGAAACTACTGCCAAAGCTCCGCGGGTGGGCAGCTGTCGACGGTCATCATCTCGAGAGACAGATAATGTTTCCCGATTTCGCCTCGGCGCTGGACTTCACAATCGAGGTGGGTGAGCTGGCTGAGACCGAACAACACCATCCCGACATCTACCTTGCCTGGGGAAGGGTAGGGATAAAGATATGGACGCACAAAATAAACGGCCTGACCGAGAGCGACTTTGTGCTGGCCGCCAAAATAGACCAACTGGGCTGAGATGCTCTCAGTGATGCGGTCAGGTCGCCAGGGAGTTTCTGCGAGACGACGTGCGAACCACTAGGGTGCGGGCTCGATGATTACCGGGACGGAGAGTGCGCGTTCGAACCGGATACGGAGGATGGTCCCGGCATCCAATCTCAGGTCATTCCCTTTTGTCATGAGCACTCCTCCGGCAGCGCCGACGCCGATTGCAGTCGCGATGCCCGCGATGCCTCCTCCCGCTGCGCCAACGATGATCGCGCCAAGGCCGCCGATACCCGCGCCCTTCGCGGTGTTCTCGGTTGTCCGTCCCCCTGACTTACCAGCGCCCACTTTTCCTTCTTCGCCTTTGGACCGGTACTTCTCGTCGTGGGCGTAATCGTCGATCGCGGTCACCACGGTCGAGACATTCTCGGTACCGTAAGGCATGCGAACGGTCTCAAAGACAATCGTCATGGTGGCTTGTTTCTGGGGTCGTTTGGCAGGCTGAACTTGCGTCACACGCCCGATGAATTCAGTACCACGGGGAACCGCAACACGGCCGTCACTGGCTCTCAGCGGTTCGTAGAGAACGGCGATGACCTGATCGCCGACCTCATTCAGCTTGGAACTGAGCTGAGTCTGAAGCGAAAGGCGAGCCTGCGCTCCCTCATCGACAATGACATTGCCCGCGTTTTTCGCCTCGCGTTCCTCCTGGGCTTGCCCAACAAGGCCGACAGAGAAGAGAAGGGTTAACAAGAAGGAAATGGTGTACAGCTTTTTCATATCCCTCCAAACATCAGGTGAGACCCGGTTGTCAGATGCCTCGACCCGGCCCGAGATTACCCGAGAGCAATCGACCAAAAGGGGGGTTTAACGGCGATGATGATAACACGAAATACGCGTTCGCGGTCGAGGAGGCCTAACGCCGGCGCACGTCGCTGCGCCGCACCTCATCAATCTCGCGGTCGCGGGCGGCAGTGCGGTCCGAGTGACTTTCTTCGACCTCGCTCTTACCGGATGAGCGTTTGAGAAGTCGGACGGCGCGGTCACGCGAACGTTTAACTTCGCGGCGACCGTCTTCGAACTGAATCTCGATCGCCTGCCCATCTTCCAGCAGGCGGACAACTTCACCGTAGGTCATTCCTGATCCGACGGCATACGAGACTTCATCGCCTATTCCAAAGTTGGTCGGGGTTGGATTGTTGGTTCGCATATCGATTCACGCTCCGGCTGCTGGTTTGCTTGCCCCTTCATTAATCTTCGCCTGTAGCCGGCGCATTCCGCGCAGCCACCTTTCATAGTCATCGCCTTTGCGGCGAAAGTACTCGGCGACCTCGGGGTGCGGAAGTATCAAAAAGCTCTCGTCAGCCAGACCCTTGATGACGGCCTCGGCGATCTGGTCGGGGTCAAGCGCTGATTCCCTGAGGAACTCTGTTGCGGCAGCGTCGAACTCATCAAGCATTCTCGTCCGCACACCCTGCGGGCAAAGCGCAAAGACCCTGATCCCGGCGTCGCCATATGTCATCGCCAGCCATTCAGCAAATGCCATGGCGGCGTGCTTCGTGACCGCATAGGGTGCCGATCCGACCTGTGTCAGCAGGCCCGCTGCTGACACTGTCTGAAGAAGATATCCCTCACCTCTCTCGAGCATCGCTGGGAGGACAGCTCGCGCCGCATAGACGTGGGCCATGACATTGATCTCCCAAATGCGTTGCCATTCCACATTTGCAACATCGACGCCGCTGGCGACACCGCTGATCCCTGCGTTGGAACAGAAGAGATCAATCTGACCGTATGCTGCAATCGCAGCCTCGGTCAGCCGGATGACATGGGATTCATTGCTGATATCCGTTTCAATGGCGAGGCCACCAACTTCCGCCGCGACCTCCCGGGCACGTTCGATGTCGAGATCAGCGATGACCACGCCCCGCGCACCTTCCGCTGCAAAGCGACGGCTCAAGGCCTGACCGATTCCATTGGCGCCGCCAGTCACGACAGCGACGCGATTCTCCAGTTTCATTGGTCTCTCTCCGTGTTTGTCAATTCAAAGGCGATTCTCGCGTGAGTCTTCTTCTTCCTCTTCTCCAATCCAGAACACAACGCGATTCTCAAGTACGGATGTTGATTCTAACGGAAACTTCGCCAGAAGATGAGTCGAAAGCGGGGACAAATGTCCGCTCTCCCAAAAAAGACTCTCGCCCACGGCCGCGGGATTCGCTTTCAATAGTCAGGTTCACGAAGGTAATATAACAGCAAGTCATGACAGTCCACCTGTTCTTCAGCCGAAAGGAGTCGTACTAATGCGGCCTGCCCTTCTCCGGACACGCGACCTTCTGTCGGTGATTCTCGTCGTTCTTCTCGCAAGCAGCACTTTTGCCTTGCAGGGGGATCGTCAACGAAAGACAGGTGACTCCCAGAATCCCGGCAAAGGGAGTGACGTCATCAAAGTTGAGACGAACCTGGTCGCGGTGGCAGTTGTCGCCAGCGATCGCAGCGACAAGTATATTGCTGATCTTCAGCGGGAGGAGTTCTCCCTCTTTGAAGATGGCACCGCGCAGGAGATAGTCTTCTTCGCAACGACAAATGAGCCATTTCACGTGGTGCTCATGTTGGATACAAGCGCGAGCACTCAGGAAAAGCTCGGGAGTATCCAGCGCGCTGCCAAAGCTTTTGTGACTCAGCTCCAGCCCGCCGATCGAACGAAAATCATCTCGTTCGATGACTCTGTGCGGGAACTAAGCGACTTCACCAACGATCGCCTGGTCCTTGAGAGGGCAATCGCACGGACCGCCCCTGGCGCTGGAACAAAGCTCTACGATGCAGTACACCTCGCCCTCGATCGGCTCACCCCGGTCAAGGGACGAAAAGCGATTGTCTTGTTTACCGATGGCGTCGATTATCGGAGTGATCGTGAAACGTACGATAAGAATATAAGAGTTGTCGAGGAGTCCGGTGTCATTGTCTACCCGATTCGATTTGAGACTCGAGCTGACACCGAGGCTTTGATTCGACGCCAGCAGCAGGACTATGGCTCGGCAGTGGATGTCGGCTTGATTCTCGGTGGTCCACCGATCGGCACAACGCCGCCGACGATGCCGGGCGGCGGGGGCCCGACAATACCGCAGCCGAAGCCGGGCAGTCAGAACGATCCGTACAAGTTACCGGTGCCGTCAGTCATCCTTCGCCCGGGCCAGGGACGTTACCCCGGGGATAGTCGCTCTCCAGGTGGCGGGGGCTATCCCGATGACCGGTCGACGGGTCGGGTGCCGCCCCCCGACAATCGCACCCCATCAAACGGGCGAAATGAGGATCGTTTCCCCGATACGTATGATCCGACGAAGGGACGTCGGCCGGGCGATTCGGTGGGCATCATGTTGGACAACCTCTATTCCACGGCCGACCAATACCTGAACGCGCTCGCGGTGGCCTCTGGCGGTCGCCTGCATCGTGCAGATACTCTTCAGGCGCTTCCGATGGCGTTTGCGCAGATCGCGGCAGAGCTTCGGCAGCAGTACTCGTTGGGTTACTACTCGACGAATTCCGCGCGTGATGGGAAGTACCGCAAGATTCAGGTTAAGGTCGCGCGCAAGGAAGCAGTCGTCCGGGCTCGGCCTGGGTATCGGGCACCGCGAGGCGATTAGGGCGGGAGAGGACGACAGCGAATTTTCTCTACTGCTGGCTGATCCCGACCAGTCGTGGCCGGTTTGTATGGTAAGCCTGTCGGCAGATAATGCGTGGCTCGCTTCCGGCCGGGAATACGCGGCTCGCGGAGCTCGGACAAACTCCAACAAGGGGCAGAAGGCCGGTCAGGGGGCAGACATCCAACGTGATAGTTCCTGGCAGCCGGGTATTCTTCGCCAGTTCCGTCTGGCCATTGGGGGGTCGCGGCGACGGTGTTGCGGCTGGAGTGGCAGGACTGTGAGGATCAGGAGGAGGATTCGTTGCAGGGTCAGTGTCCGTTCCTTCTGGAGACTTCGTCGAGGGCTCGGTGCCTCGAATGAATATCTCATGCCGGATATTCTGCGCGTTCGGCTGGGCGAGTTCGCCCGTCGCCGGGTCAATGTCGACCGTTAGAATATCTCCTGGATCCTCGAAATCGCCTCCAAGCTCCGGGTGCAACGCCAGCGCTTTCATCATGAACTCAGCCCAAATTGGCGCAGCGGCTACCCCGCCGGTCAGACCCAAATCGGAATTATCGTCAAAACCGACCCAGACAACGCAGAGCAGGTTGGGAGTATAGCCGGCGAACCATCCATCGCGGGAGCTGCCCGTCTTGCCCGCCGCCTGCGCTTTAAATCCCATCTGTCTGACGCGTGCCCCGGTTCCCCGGTCGATGACGTCTTGAAGTAGCGATGTCATGAGATAGGCGACCTGGGGGCTGATCACTTCTCGACCAGATGACTCCGACCTGAAGAGAGTCGCGCCCGTCACGAGCGATACTCGCTTGATTGCGATCGGTGTCGTGCGCCGACCCTTGTTCGCAAAGATGGTGTACGCTGCGGCGATCTGGAGTGGTGTTGCCTCACCGGCCCCGAGCGCCATCGACGGGTTGGTAGGCACTTTCGACAACCCTGCACGCTCGGCGAGGCGTGCGACCTGCGTGAAACCCACCCGTTCCGCAAGCTCGACCGTGATCACGTTCTTGGAATTGGCCAGCGCATCCCGCAACGTGATTTGCTTCAATTCGTACTGGTCGCGAAAGTTCCCCGGCTGGTACGGCTTTCCAGAACCGTTCTCAAAAGTATGTGGCGCGTCCAGAAACATCGTCGCCGGGGTCACGGTCTGGCCAAGCTCGTCCGTCGTCTGTGACAGTGCCGCAGCATAGACAAATGGTTTGAAGACTGAACCCGGTTGCCGGCGCGACTCAGTTGCGCGGTTGAGCTGGCTGGTTGCGTAGTCTCTTCCACCCAACATCGCGAAGATCTCCCCCGTCTTCGGATTGAGTGCGATGAGAGCGGCCTGCAGTCCCGCAGCACGACCCTTGCGGTTTGCGAAGTGGGGTTCGAGCGTCGCCAGGTGCTTCGTTACCGCCTGATATGCCGCCCGCTGCAGGTCCAGATCGAGAGTAGAGTAGATCCGGAGCGAGCTTGGCGAGACGACTCGTCCGTCATACTGATTCTCAAGTTGCTTCGTCAGGTAATCGATGAAGTACGGCGCATCGGAGACGTCGAGGGAGGAGCCTTTTCCCTTGAGACCTACAGGAGCGCGGCGAGCCTGTTCGGCCTCGACACTTGTTACTTTGCCAGCTTCTGCGAGCCTCTCGATGACAAAGTTGCGGCGCTCCAGTGCGCGATCCTCGTGAGTGAAGGGTGAGTAGTGAGCCGGGTGGCGGATGATGCCAGCGAGAAGGGCCGACTCGGCGAGTGTCAAATGCGAGATATCCTTGTCGAAGTACGACCGCGCCGCCTGCCCAAAGCCGTTGATCGAGAACCCACCGCGATGTCCAAGATAAATTTGATTGCAGTACATTCCCATGATCTGCTCTTTTGTCAGCCTTTGCTCGAGCAGAATCGAAATGTAGGCCTCTGCCATCTTGCGCTTGAGAGTGCGTTCAGGCTTGAGGTAGAAGTTCTTGACCAGCTGTTGGGTGATCGAGCTGCCGCCTTCGCGCCACTGGCCGGTCTGGTAGTCGCGAACCGCTGCTCGAATTATTCCGCGCCAGTTGATACCGCTATGCTCGAAGAACTGCCGGTCCTCGAGGACGACAATCGCGTCCACCAGATTCTGTGGGAGGTCCCTGTACTCGATGATCTTCCGTTTCTCGCGTTCCTGATTGATGACGGAGGAGATCAACTCCGGTTCGATTGGCGCCTTCTCAAGCTGTTTGTCACTCTCAAGATCCCTGACTGATTGAATCACCTCCGCCCCGCGACCAAATGAGACACGGAGCGGCCGGAACGTCGATGAGTCGTCAGCGCGCGCCTCGGCCCCTGGTCTGATCTCGATCACGGCTCCTCGAACCGCGTATTGGCCTCGCCGATCATTCCCCAAATTGCCGCCCTCGACGTATCCAATTCGTCTCAAGTGCGACACTACCGAGCTCATCTTCGTCGAGGCACCCGCGCGCAGTTCCGGGGGCGCCGCATAGATACCCGAGGCTCGGACAAAAATGTCGCCGCGGAGCCCGGCGTCGATGAGTTCTGTGTACCGATAGTAGTAGTAGGTCAAAAAGCCGCTGCCGATGAGCAAGAGCAGCGCGAGGGGGACTAGAAGATAGGGTGAGACCAAAACGTTGAGCAGGCGGCGACCGACGGACTCGCCCTTCGGGTGGGGTGTCGAACGGGGCCTGCTTGCGCGACCCGGATTGAAACTCTTTGCCATGAAAAGAGACCCTCAAGGAAAGCGATCTCCACCATTATGCCAGTTATTCAAAAGCTGTCAACTGGCTGTTTTGTCAACATTTTGCGCGATGATCCCGGGCCAGTCTCGCGATGAGCCCGACCCTCAAAATCGTCGTTATGCCTCCTCAGGATCGTCGTCGTCGACTCCGAAATATCGCAGCCAACCTCCCATCTCATCTGTCGTTAGGTCTTGTCCAGCCGCGGACGAGTCGATCTCATCCGCAGTTTGAGTGGGAGCCAGCTCATCGATCATCCGCCGCAATTCGCCTGACCGAATGGTCCGCACACCTTCCGCACGAATCCGGTCGCGCAGGGCACCGTCGGACGTGACTACGGTCAGATTGTGATGATTGGAGTCGCGCTCGACGAGATCGATGATGCGGTGATCAGCATCGGAACCGGGTCGCGCGAAGAGGACTTCGACACCGCGAAAGCGCGCACCATCCGGAAGGTTTGGAAATGGGTGGCCATCGAAGACAACTTTGATGCGAATTTGCTTCAGGCGGGAGAGTTCGGCGAGCTCATTCAGCAGCCGGCGCTGAGCTGCCGGGCGGTCACGGTGCCACCCCGGCCTCTGACCCATGACATTGTTACCGTCAATCAGGTACATCGCTTGACGGGAGAAGGACGATTCGGAACCCGGTCATACTTCCTGGCCAAGCGCACGCGAGATTCCGCGGCGCATGTTTTCAATGCCCGACGCCTTGTTGACAAAGAAAGTCAGCTCGTCGATGGTCACCTCACCAAGTCCCTGTGTTGTTCGATTGGCGGTTGAAATAATGACAGGTAATGACTTTAGCGAGTCAGTCGCACGGATTTCGCGAAGCACCTCGTACCCAGTCGCGAGGGGCATCATGACGTCGAGAATAACCAACGCAAAGTTGGCGTCATTCTCAAGCTCGCGAAGCGCATCTCGGCCCGTCGTCGCTTCGATCACATCAAGGCTAAACTCCCTGGAAACGACCTTCCAGAGAAAGCGTGCGTCCTTGTCATCATCTGCGATCAGTACTCTCTGAGTCATCTGCTCGCCTCCGGTTGTTCTCTGATAAGACGGACAATCTATCACGGTTGCCGCTGACTAGTCCAAGATTCGAACCGACGGGTTGTATCAAGGATTAAAGAAGGATTAGAGAAGCGGAAGGCCAAGACTCACGCGAAGGCGCGAAGCAAGCAAAGAACCGCGAAAATCTGCTGGGGGGCGAGGCTTCTGGTATTCACTCTCGCGTTCCTTCGCGTGCTTCGCGACCCTCGCGTGAGACGGTTCTCCAACTCAGGACACTACCCGCCGGTCAGGATTCCGCTCGGGGCACGAACCGCTCTCGAGTGCGGCTGAGTCCCTTCCGCCGGTCGTGCCTGGAGTGCTGGTTGTCCTTGCCGCGAACGGCCACCTTTGGCTAGTATTATCTGCATGGCCACGAACTTGCACTCGGTCGCCAACGCTACCGAAGAAGCTTTTCTGTACGATCTCTCGATAGTACCCCAGTGGCGGGAAGTGTTTAATCGGATTCTCGATGATGAGGTTAAACCTCCGGAATCCGGCACCATCCTGGAGGCGGGTTGCGGTACTGGCGATTACGCTCTCGGCCTGGCTGTTGGCCTTGGTTCGAAGGGAACAGTTCTCGGGGTCGACCCAAGTGAAGCAAGGCTCAACCTTGCGCGCGCCAAGGCCGCGCTGAAAAGGGTGGATAATTGCAGCTTCGGGACTCGGTAGGTGCAACCGGGGTTCCGGCCAAACAGTTTGATCTTGTCGTTGGCGATCTTACGAGGCTATCGTCTGGCGAGATCCGACGGGCGATCGAGGAATTGCGGCGTGCTGCAAAACCGGCGGCAAGCGTCGCACTTCTCGGGACGACCCGTGGAAGTTTTGACGAGTTCTATTCCATCTACTGGGAGGCCCTTTGCGAAGAAGGGCTTGTCGAACATTCCCCGATGCTTGAGGCGCTGGTCACGGCCCGGCCCACTGTAGGTGAGATCGAGGAGCTGGCGCGAGAGGCTGGATTACGTCCGGTTCGCAGTGTGACGCGCAAACATCGCCTCGATTATGCGGATGGCGCCACTTTTCTGTCCTCGCCGTTGATCGCGAACTACTTCCTTCCCGACTGGCTGGCGCTTCTGCGAGGCAAGCTTGAGCACGCGCGGGTGCTGAGGGCTCTTTCAAGAGTGATTGACCGAGCGCGCGATGGAATCGACTTCGATGTCTCTATCAGGGCGACGGTCGTGCTTGGCATCAGGTGAGGCGAGGTTCAATGGTGACTCGGCCGTCGTGCATGGTAGTATAGGCCGCCTTCAGGTCGCGCCGCGCGCTTGAGATCGTCAATTAGTGGAGGATTGTCATGCTAAACTGCCCAGTTTGTAGAAGTCA
>JANNRD010000645.1:0-8443 GCA_031401095.1 Acidobacteriota bacterium | reverse complement strand
ACACTCGCTGTTGCGGCGTTATTCGCAGTTTGCAATTCCCTCGTATCGCTGGAGACCTCGACGAGGTTGGAAATGGTTGTGCCCCCAAGTGCATCGGCATTCACCTGATAGACGAGAGCAAAGGTTGCCGTGACGCCGCTTCCGAGAGTCGCGATCGTGCAAGTTGTTGCGCCGCCTCCCAAACAGGACCAGCCCGGCAACTCTGACAATGAATGAAATGTCGCCGCGCCTGAAGCTCCATGCGTCAAATGGACCCATTGCGCATCGTCAGGACCGTTGTTCGTGACCTGGAGTGTGAGACTGATGTTCTTACCTGCACCGACTTGCAACGGCCCCGAAAGGTTGACGGAGAGATCGACCGAGGCGTTCGCCGGGTCACGAACAACAAACTCCTCAACGGCAAATCCACTGTTGCTGTTATCAACCGTTCTTACCGTCCATCTTCCCAGTTGATCCGCCCTCGGAATCTGGTAGGAGTCGAGCTGCCCCTCCACTAAAATTTCCTTCTCGCGGACGATCGTACCGTCAGGTGCGACCCATTGAAACCGGCGCAGGCGAAAACCACCGCCATCAGGAACGCCTGTGACGATTGCCCAGACTGTGTCGCCCACATCGAACAAAGCCTTTGGAATAATGAGGCTCGCAGATGAGAAGAGGTTGATACTCTCCGTTGAAGCAACTACGGCCGCACTGTGCGCGAGGACAACACGGGGTACGAAAGTTGAGGGCAGAACTAAAACGACAATCGTCCAAAGAACGACCAGAAACCGCTTGGCAACTCGCCTCTCAATCGAAGATTGGTTCCAGGAGAGATTCAACCTCAAAAAAAGAACCGATGAACCCAATAAACCTTCCACGACGCTACCTCCCTAAAGGACTGTGGAGTTCTTGTTACACGCCTGCGCCTCAATGTCAACCATCATTGAGGAGAGGAGAGGAGAGGAAGAACAGGAAAAGCCCCATCCGCGATTCAGTAGATGCCAATTGTACAATTGCATAGTGGTCACAGTCGGGCGCAGAAACATGCCGCGCGCTTCACGGCATCTCCACCGGTGTCGCCAGGAACTCAGCAGCAGGCGCGCGAGCCGGGGGGAGAGGGCGCACCCGGTCTTTCCAAACCAGATAGCCGATTCCGGCAAGTAGAGAGATGCCCAGGCACAGGGATGCTAATTGTATGTACCAGGTTATCTGATCGGGCATGGATTGGAGGGTGCTCCAGTCGCGGGCCAACAACGGCTGAGGGGAGGCGTACTGCCGCAGATCGACGGTCTTCAAAGTAGGCGCATCCGACGGCTTCTCAAACCACCAACGAGGCGCTGGAGGCCAATGCTCCGGCTGCTCAGACGGCCGCCCTCTCTTCGCCCAGACCTTCCACAGTCCCAAGTTAAAGCCGATGTGGTTGAAGTTGGGGTCGTGCTGAAGCGCTTCGATTGTTGACCGGGAGCTGTGAATAGCCGCTTGATGGAGTGCCCCGTAATAAAAGGAGGAGCCAAGGGCCGAGATACCCACGCCGCAGAGAGTCAGCGCCATCAACGGGATCTCGCGGCGGAACTGGAATCTCAGGGAGTGCCTGGCACAGGCTAGACAGATGATGAGGGGCCCGATGGAAGAGTGCAGATAGCGTGGACCCCAGGTCTCATCCGCCCAGAAGAAGACAAGAGAGGTCCCGCCAAGGAGGCCGGCGAGAGTCAGTCCGGCAAAGATCACCACGCGACGGTCGATCCGGTACGCTTGTGGTAACGCAGCGAGGCTCAGACCGACGACCGGCGCGTACATGATCAACCCCTTGTTTGTTGAGCCTAACAGGGAGATGGCGTTGAGGGCGACAATCAGTGGCCCCCCCGCGTTGAATGCCGCAAAGGTTCGCAAGGTACCCGAGGACCATGCCGGCGACCAAGAGCGAGTATAGGCGTTGATAGAGTAAAGGACCGCAATCACCGACAGCGCCATCAATGGTTTGGCCCAGGCTCTTGTCGATCTCCAATCAACATTGCTTGAATCGCGGCTGAAATAGAAGAAGACAAGAGAGGCGACGGCCGGCGCCAGGAAGATGCCATTGGATTTGAGGCTCACCGCCAGTACACACGTTAGCGCAAAGGTGAATGATCGCAGCCAGGTTCTCTTCCGTTCAGGGCCAAGCGCAAGGTAGCCGGCCGCGAGCAGGAACAGCGACTGTGTAGTTTCCAGCCCAATGTACGCGTAGGGCCAAAGCATTGTTCCAAAGGCAGCGGCCAAGGCGAGCGCATAACCCCACACGAGACTGGAAGTAAGCCTTCGCGCCCAAACAAAAATCAGGCTGCACAACAGTGATGTCGCGATGATCGGCTCGAGTGCAAGAAGCCGGTCCGCCCATTCGGCGGACGAACCGAAAAAGACTCGGCTTAAGAGGAGGAATGGAATCTCAAAGACAAGCTCCAAGATGCCGTGCCGCGGCCAGTTGACACTCGTTGTTGATGCTTGACGGGTGAGCCAACTTCCGACGTTGACAATGATCTGACTCGAGGCATTCAGATTCTCAGCAGTGTAACCCATACCGAGAATCGAACCCGGCGACAGGGCAAGATATACAAGGGTTACCGCAAGAAAAAATAGCCAGTGTAGGTTTTGAGGTGTCATCCGAATCAGGTGTTTGGGTCCTCTTCTGTCAACTAGTGGTACCGGCAAGGCCCAGACTAAAGGCCATTGCCTCAAATTAGATTCCGGAATCGAGATCAATCGTGGAAGGCCGACGATCCTCAAAGGGTCGCTGGACCCGATCGAACCGAAAGCGATTCAAATCCATTTGTTGTGCTAAGCGCGTGAATCCTACACTGGATGTTGCGGTGAAGTCCATCTCCTCATAGTGCAAGTTGTAGTGACTCGCCCGTCGCCGTCTCGCGGAGACATTCACGCTCACTCAATCCACGGCCCGAAGTCCTCTTCATTGCCAGAAACTACGATCCAGCGTTCGATACTGAACCGCTTCCGAGATGTGCCCCTCGCCAATGTCCTCGTGTCCTTCCAGATCAGCGATTGTCCTCGCGACTTTTAGAATCCGATCATAGGCTCGCGCCGACAATCCGCGCCTCGTGATCGCTTTTTCAAGCAGTTCCTGGGGCGCTGCCTCGATGCGGCAGCAGCTCCGGATCAATCGCGGCGTCATCTGCGCATTGGCGAAGATGGCTTCACCGGCAAACCTCTCCACCTGAATCTGCCGTGCCCTCACGACGCGAGCACGTATCTGGTTCGAGCTCTCAGACTGCTCACGAGCGGTGAGCTCCCTGACCTTGACCGCCGGCACATCGATGTGGATGTCGATGCGATCAAGCAGTGGGCCTGAGATTCTCGATGCGTAGCGCTGAATCTGTGGCGGCGTGCATTGGCATTGGCGCGTTGCATCGTTGAAGTGGCCACACGGGCAGGGATTCATGGCCGCAACCAGCATGAAGCTCGCCGGGAAGGTGAGCGACATCGCGGCCCTGCTGATCGTCACCTGCTCATCTTCGAGGGGTTGCCGCAAAACCTCCAGAACATGCCTTTCAAACTCCGGGAGCTCGTCAAGAAAGAGCACTCCCCGATGTGCCAGACTCACCTCTCCCGGTCGAGGAATTCTACCGCCACCAATCAGACCGGCATCGCTGATCGTATGATGCGGAGCGCGAAATGGCCTCGTCGTCAGAAGACCGCGCGCATCCGTATAGCCAGCAACACTGTGGATCTTTGTTGTCTCAAGCGCTTCCTCGAAGGTGATCGGCGGGAGGATCGTCGGGATACGCTTGGCGAGCATCGTCTTGCCAGACCCGGGCGGGCCCACCATGAGGACGTTGTGCGCGCCGGCCGTCGCGACCTCGAGCGCGCGTTTGACATGGAGCTGACCGCATACTTCCCGAAAGTCAACGAGATAGTTGTCTGACTCTGCCAGCAGATCACCGACAGCGACGCGGATGGGCTCGAGCTGCGAGTCACCCTTCAGCAGATTGACAACCTCTCGCAGATCCTCAACGGCGTAGACGTCGAGCCCGTGCACGACCGCAGCCTCACGGCCATTGGCTGCAGGCACGATGAGACGCTTGAGGTGCTCGCGCCGCGCGGCAAGTGCAATCGGGAGCGCGCCACGGATCGACCGGACTCGCCCATCGAGCGCAAGTTCACCCACCAGCAGCGTGTCGTTCAGTGCCGTTCCCTCGAACTCGCCATTGGCGCCAAGGATGCCGATAGCGATCGGAAGATCGAATGATGATCCCTCTTTTTTGACGTCGGCGGGCGCGAGGTTGATTGTTGTCCGCTGGAACGGGAAGAAGAAGCCGCGGTTGGTGATGGCAGCTCTGATTCGCTCGCGGCTCTCACGCACAGCCAGATCGGGAAGCCCGACGACCGTCACCGGGGGCTCTTGCGCAGAATCGTTGAATCGGGGCGTCAAGTCGACCTCGATCTCGATCAATTCCGCATCGATTCCAAAGACAGATGCGCTGATGGTCTTAAAGAGCACACGTACCTCCTCGCGCCCGAGCTTGCGCTCGACCGAAATCGTTGAAGCTATCAGGAGGTGACGTTGGCTGCAAAAGCGCCGAGACTTGCCGCTTGACGTGTCCCGGCGCTTTGCTGAGGTGGTTCTAGTGCAAAAAAACCTGGCGCAGAAAAACAACTCTGGCTGGCGTGGGTATCCCTTACCCGCGTTGCCCTATCGGCGCTTGACAGGGACCTTGATCGTTTGACCCGCTCGCAGCCTGGATGAGTCGCTGATTCGGTTGAGAACCGTGATATCGCGGACTGAAACTCCGTAGCGCGCCGCAATTTCCCCGAGCCCTTCGCCGGATCTGACCTTGTACGCGATGACCTTCGTCTCCCTGTCGACGCCCGCCGCCATCGCACCCTTTGGAGCCGTGGCGGCCACGTTGCGCAGGCCGTTGCCCGAAGACGGGATGATCACCTTCTGGCCAGGTTTAAGCGCACCACCGTTGACTGCGGCGAGGGTTGCTTCCGAGACTCCGGTGCGACGTGCAATCGTATCGAAGGTGTCACCAGATTGAATCGTCTGCAATC
The DNA here is from genome assembly GCA_031401095.1 of Acidobacteriota bacterium. GTDB lineage: Bacteria > Acidobacteriota > Blastocatellia > RBC074 > RBC074 > JANNRD01. The sequence goes on along the minus strand of JANNRD010000645.1, from coordinate 3,421 downwards.
GCCAACTGGCGCGCTTGTCAGGCGGAATGATGCTCAAGGCCAGTTGCAGGGGTTTACCCTTCCCAACCGGCACCCGCAGCCCGTGCGGCGTGGCCGGCGGAGTCACGCCGCGCTTCAACTCCGGATTCAGTGCGCGCACGTAATCGTAGGAAGTATCAAGAGCGTCCGCCACCAACTGGAGATCCACAGAGTTGTTGACGATCACTGTGTCATAAACAAGTGCCGGCTCCGGCTTCACCACAAAGCCGTATCGCTCTGGATTCTTTGCAATGATAATCGTCGCGAGGATATTGGGAACGTAGTTGCGCGTCTCCATCGGTAGCAGACCGCGAACATATATCTCCCAGAAATCAGCGTACCCACTCCGCGCCACCGCTGAGTCAACACGACCCTCTCCGGAATTGTAAGCCGCCATCGCCAATTCCCAATTACCGGCATACCGGTCGGCGAGGAACTTCAAATATCGAGCCGAGGCGCGCGTCGCGTTCTCAAAGCTCGATCGTTCGTCAACCCAATAGTCCTGACGTAGTCCGTACTGAGCGCCCGTGCCCGGAATAAACTGCCAGAGACCGACGGCTGCAGCCCAGCTCCGCGCAAGCGGTGACCACGCGCTTTCAACCTGACCTAGCCAGACGAGGTCCTGCGGGACACCCTCTTCCTTGAAGATCTTCTGAGCCATCTGCATGAACCGACCAGACCGGCGCAAGCCATTCTCCATCGTCGCGCGGCCGCGACCGAGGTAGTAATTGATGAAACTCTGGACAAGCGCATTCGGCCTGAACTCAAAGTCCGGCTTGACCGCAGCGACTGCAGATTGAACATCGGCCGCCGTTGCGTCCTTCAGCTCCTCCGCGGTCAACTGTTGTCGCGCCAGATCATCGAGTGGAGATGGTTCATAGGCCTGCTGGCCGAATCCCCGCGTCTGGGCCGGACGCGTCTGCTGCACGAGCGCAAACTGAACCGGCGAAGCGATCTCAGATGACGCGTTGGCCGTCGTTGCGCTCGGCGTGTTCAATGCTAATTGGACCTGCGGTGATCGCGAGGCGTGCTTGACCGCGGTCAACTGTCGCTGGAAGATATGCTCAATCGTGTCCGTATAGAACTTTCCGAGCTTCTCGTCCCTCTGGACGTCAAATCCACCCTCCAGAATGACGTCTACTGCCCGGTCGTAGGCGCGTCGCGCCTTTTCATAATCTCCCGAATTGAAAGCGCTATCGCCGTCCTGGAGATTACGCATCGACTGGTCAAGTAGCTTCTGGATTCCCGGGTTTCTTTGTTGGCCATCGGAGGTGACATCAGCGGTGCCATTTGAGGAGGCTTTCCCCTGAGCAAACCCCGAAAACGAGAGACTGAAAGAGAGACACCCAGCTAGCAAGCTTTTTGCGAGGACTCCACGTTGACATTTCTGCATTAGTCCTGTTTCCTTCGCATCTATTTTTTTCTGACTGGAGACAAACTGGTCAATGCCGTTTGTCTTCCTTTATCGGATTGCTCGATGCGTTTGCCCGGCCACTAATGGAGCTGGCGATGTTGGAAACGCAAAGACTCACGGAGTTTAACTTTTGCCCACCTGGATGTCAATTCCATGTCAAGCGCTGGAGCAGGTCGAACCCGACCGGCAGAATCGTCCGCGCGCCGTTGACAGGCTCCCGCGTCACCGATATAAGTGCAACGGAATGAAGGTTGTAGTCAACGGTTAAGGGAATTGCGGGCCAGGAGAAGGATGTCTTCGTCAAGATAGCGGAAGCACGATCGCGACTCATGTCAGCCGGGACACCTCAAGACAAGATGGCCGCGAACGAGCAGCTGACAACTGCCTCACAGGACGCGGGCCTCCTACCGGGCGGTGGTGGCGGAATCCTCGGGACGGGAGGTCGCTTCCTCTCGATCGTCGAGCAGTATCCTCAGCTGCGATCGAGTGAGAACTTCCTCAAGCTCCAGGACGAGCTCGCCGGCACCGAGAACCGGCTCGCCGTGGCGCGCAAGGACTATAACGATTCAGTGACCGATTACAACACGACTCGACAGACCTTTCCCGCTGTCCTCATCGCCGGCCTCATGGGGTTTCAAGACAAACCCTTTTTCAAGGCTCAAGAGGGAGCGAAAGAGGTGCCAAAGGTTGATTTCAGCAAGTAGCGGCTGGTTTGCGAGCAGTCGCGCAGTGGGGCCGTCCCTTTTTAGAATGCGGTGCTGGACACCGCTTTCGCAATGCCTTCGGGAATGGTCGGTTGCGAGTTCAGGAGAAAGCGGTGTCCAGGCACCGCAACCCAAGAGGCGTCATGGATCTCCACCAACCCATCGCACCGCTTTGTGTCTACACGATCACCCATAGTGAGCGGCTGGGGTTCTTTTACAATCTTGGAGGTGTCGGAGAGCTTTCAGAAGGGAAGCGGTGGGTGCGAGCGGAGGCTTTACTTGCGGGGGCGCAACTATTTGGGATGCGGTTTCTGGTGCTTTTCGCCGCGGCTGAGGACACGCGGAGGCTCATCTTTCACGCAAATCTCGACGCAATTCGCTTGCTTGAATCAAGGGACGGACGAGTTCGCACCGACTATTCGTTTTCCGACCTGACACCATTTCGAGATCCTTTGCCACTGAAGACCTCCCTTGTCAACGATGTGACGCGCAAACCCATTCCAGCCGCTTTCAGCCGTCCCTATCTCATCTGCCAGACGCCCGCCTCGCTCCTTGTTCAGCCAGTCGAGGATGATCGGGTTCACCAGACCCATTCGAGACGCTTGCGGTAGGCGTCGAGCATCTCTCGTCGGCGGTCAGGCGCGCGAGAAACCTTCAAGTTGTCAGACGCCGGTAGATGCCAGGAAGTCGCTCTGGAAGGCTCATGACGTCGTCAATGATGGTGTAGCCGACTTCGCCGTAGAGGTCCTTCAATTCGGCTTCGGAGTCGCGATCGATGGTGATGCAAAATGGGGTGATCCCCCCTATTTTTGACTGGCGAAGCGCCATCTTGGTGTCTTCGCGCGCGTATCGCGAGTCGCCGTAATCGTGGTCGTATGGGCGACCGTCGCTGAGCACTATCAGAAGCTTGGTCCGTGCATCCTGTCTTTCCAGTTCCGTTGCCGCGTGTCGAATGGCAGCTCCAAGACGGGTATTGTTGTGGTAGGTGATGCCCCCGATGCGCCGCTCGACCTCGGGCGAGTATTTCTCGCCAAACTGTTTGATAACAAAGAACTTCACATTGCGACGGCCTTCACTCGTGAATCCTGAAATGGAGTAAGCATCACCGACCGCTTCGACCACCATGTCGATCTGCGTACCAATGGCCGCCCGTCGGATCGTCTCTATATCAGGAGGATTCGACGTGAGCGCGAGGTCGCGGTTTCTTTCCTGCTTGACATGTCCTCATCTACTGCGCGAACGATCACACGACATCCGAACCAACCATATACGCGGCCGGGACAGA
>JANNRD010000644.1:0-2467 GCA_031401095.1 Acidobacteriota bacterium | reverse complement strand
CAGACGAGTGATGGCGTCAAACAATAGTCTGGTTGACCAGTTGGTGAGATCGGCGAAGGGCAGCGCGGAGCTTGTCGATGAGCTGTATCTGGCGACGCTCTCGCGTTATCCGCTGCCCGAGGAAAAGCAGCTTGCGGTGTCGTGGATCGAGAAGGATCGCAGGCAGGGCGCCGAGGACCTGCACTGGAGCCTGCTTAACAAGCTCGATTTCGTCTTTAACTACTGAGGTGCACCACAGCTATGAAAAGCGACCAGCGAAATATCCCCTCTCTGACACGGCGTGAACTGCTTCGTGTCGGCGGCATTACTCTGGTCGGCGGTTATCTCAACGCCTTTCGTCCGGTCAACGTTCGCGCACAGGAGAGAGTCAGACCGATGGCCACGGCACGCCAGGTGCTCTTCATCAACATCGAGGGCGGCATGAGTCAGGTGGACACCCTTGATGCGAAAGAAGGCTCGTGGACGCCGAGCTATTTCGACATCCGCAGCTACGCTGGCGATTTGAAGCTGCCCGCGGGGCTGTTTAAGCAGTTGCCCGGCGTACTCGACAAGATCACGGTCGTGCGCAGCCTGACTGCCTGGGACGCCGTACATGGCCGTGCGCAGTACTACATCCAGACCGGCCATCCGCTCAATCTGGCTCTCGCCAAAGAGGTGCCAGCCATCGGAGCGGTGGTCTGCTCGGAGCTTGCGGGGAAGCGAAAAGCGACGGACTCGCTGCCCGCTTTCATATCGATGAATCTGGCGGGCAATCAGGCCGGGCCGATCAATCAGGGTTTCCTTTCGGCTGAATTCGGCCCGCTGAACCTGTCAGTCGGCGACAGCCCGCCGAACCTGTCGCCGCAGAAGGGCATGGAAGAGACCTTCAATCGCCGCTGGGAACGACTGCAGCAGCTCGATAAGACGCTGCGCCGTGGGGACGGGCATCTCGATCGCGGCTTCGCCGATTACCACGAATACTATCGCGGCGCGTGGGCAATCATGAACGACCCGCGCGTGCCCGATGTCATGACCATCACGGATGAGGACAAGAAGCGTTATGGCAGCAGTTCCATTGGCAACTCGCTGATCCTCGCGCGCAACCTTTTGCGGGCCGACGCCGGGACGCGATTCATTACTGCCGACCACGGCGGATGGGATCATCATGGCAACATCTACAAGGAGAACACGCGCAACCACCCGGTACTGATCATGGAGCTCGATGTCGCCTTCAGCAATCTGATCAAAGACCTCGAGGGCATGCCGTCGAAATACACGCCAGGCAAAACGCTACTCGACGAGACGCTGGTGATTGCGATGAGCGAATTTGGCCGTACGACGGGGCAAGTCAGTGAGACGCGCAAGGGGCGCGAACATTACATGCAGGTTCATGCGGGCATGCTCGCGGGCGGCGGAATCAAGAGGGGCGCCGTCATCGGCAAGACCGACGAAGCGGGCGGGAAGATCGTTGATCCAGGTTGGTCGGGCAATCGCTCGATCTATATGGAGGACATCGCCTGCACGATCTACTCGGCGCTCGGCATTGACTGGACGAAGCGGATCGAGACCACACCTTCGGGGCGCGCGTTCCACTATGTCGAGCCTGCTTCAGGGACAAAGTACGTGGGGTTTAAGCCGGTGCAGGAACTCTTCGCTTGAGGCGGGCGTAAGGCGCGCTCGACGTCTCAAACTTCATGGAATACGCAAGCAGACTCATTCAGCCTCGGAGGTGAAGATGCAATCGCAGAGCAACCCTGGTCTTACGCGCACTCGAGCGGCCACCCTTCTGGTGGCTACAATCGCGGTCTGGGTGTTAGCCGCCCCACAGGCGTCGGCCCAGGGAGCCCGGCGGGCCGACCGCCCAAACATTCTCATCATCCTGGCTGACGACCTCGGCTACGCCGACATTGGCGCGAACGGCTGTCAGGACGTGGCGACGCCAAACATTGACTTGCTTGCCAAAAACGGCGTGCGCTTTACAAGCGGCTACGTCTCAGGGCCGTATTGCAGCCCGACGCGCGCCGCGCTGCTGACTGGGCGCTACCAGCAGCGCTTTGGTCATGAGTTCAACCCCGGCCCGATACAGACGGCCGACCCTGATTTCGGCCTGCCATTGAGCGAAACGACGATCGCCGACCGGTTGAAGGCAAACGGCTACGCGACCGCGCTCGTCGGTAAGTGGCATCTTGGCTTCGACGCAAGATTCCACCCGCAGCGGCGGGGCTTCGACGAGTTCTTCGGCTTTCTCGGCGGTGCGCACAGCTATCTGAACAACCAGGAGGCCCGAAACCCGATCATGCGCGGCACCGAGCCAATCAAGCAGGTGACGTACACAACTGATATGTTTGGCGATGAAGCCGTCGCGTTTGTCGAGCGCAACAAAGCGAAGCCGTGGTTCCTCTACCTCGCCTTCAACGCCGATCACGCGCCGATGGAGGCCAGCGAGAAGTACCTGGCGCGCGTCCCGCAGGTGCAAGACCCGCTGCGT
>JANNRD010000643.1:0-13240 GCA_031401095.1 Acidobacteriota bacterium | reverse complement strand
CATCGAGACAGGGTTTGTCCAGCGCGAGATCGAGCTTGCCGCATATGAATATCAGAAGCGGGTCGAGGCTGGTGAAGAGATCGTCGTCGGAGTCAATCGGTTTCAAGTGAGCGAAGTGGCATCAATCCCGACAATGAGGATCGATCCGGACATCGAAGGTGCGCAGATCGCACGTGTCCGTCGTGTCCGGACAGAGCGCGACAGCCATCGCGCCGACGCAGCTCTGGAAGGCGTTGAGGAGGCAGCCCGGTCAGGGGCCAACCTCATGCCACACATCATCACCGCCGTCGAAGCCTATGCCACTCTCGGTGAGATCGCCGACCGCATGCGGCGCGTCTTCGGAGAGTTTGTCGAAGCCCGATAAACGGCGCTAAGGTGGCGACCTGCTCGCGGCCGCTAACTTGTCAACATACTGTTCAACGCAAGAGCTTCACCGGAGGTAGAGTCATGACAGCTACTCCGCAGCGATTCGATCCAGTCGTGAATGATTCTGCGATCCCGATAATCATCGGCGTCACCGGTCATCGGGACATACGGCCGACGGACACTCCTCGACTGAAGGATCAGGTAAGAGCGATCTTCAGTGAGCTGCGAACTAAACACGCTGCGACACCATTGTTGGTGCTCTCTCCACTGGCGGAAGGCGCGGACCGGTTGGTGGCCCAAGTAGCTCTGGAAGAAGGCGCCAGGCTTGTTGTTCCTCTCCCTCTTCCGCGGGAGGAGTATCAGAAAGATTTTGAGACTCAAGACTCCAAAGCAGAGTTTAAAGACCTGCTCAGACAGGCCTGGAAGCGCTTTGAGCTACCTCTCGTCAAGGGGAACACGTTTTCGAGCATTCAAGACCCCGGGCTTGAACGCAACAGACAGTATGCTCTGGTTGGCGCCTACATTGCCCGCCACAGTCACATCCTCATTGCCTTATGGGATGGAGAGCCGACAGACCACGAAGGAGGCACGGGGCAGATCGTTGATTTCAAACTCAATGGAATCCCCGCGCCCTTCGCGCGTGCGCGAAAGCCTCTGGATATCGTCGACAACGGTCCCGTCTATCAGATCGTCACCCCGCGCATCAGGAATCCTCATCCGAGAGGCACACCTTTCAAGCTCGAGATCAGGTTTCCGGATGGCTGGGAGGGCTCAGAGTCGTTGGAAAGGTCCTCTGCCCGGGTTCTGGAGCAGATGAATACCTTCAACGATGATGCGCGGCGCCTCACCAAAGCACTCGCGTCGCATTTGAAGACAAACAGGGGCATTGTCATCCCGGATCAAGAAGCTCTCGATCTCTCTGAAAAGGCGTGCTTCATCCTCGATCAATACGCTGTCGCTGATACTCTTGCCCAGCACTTTCAGAAGAGGAGACGGTTGACGTTGGCAACGCTGTTCGTTCTAGCGGTGCTGGCTATGTTGAGCTTTGAGGTGTACGCGCATTTGCTGGCGCATCCATTTGTCCTCGCCGCGTATCCGCTGTCGCTGGCGAGCGCAGTCTCGCTCTATTTATTGACCAAACGGAAAGGCTTCCAGAACAAGCACCTCGACTATCGTGCGTTGGCTGAGGGCTTACGGGTGCAGTTGTTCTGGAACGTTGCCGGACTGTCTGAAGAGGTGGCCGATCACTATCTGCGTCAGCACCGGACTGAGCTGGAATGGATCCGGAACGCAATTCGCGGCTGGAATGTACTCGCGGAACCTGACCTAAGCTCAGTCGATCCGGGTGATAAGGCGAGAGGTCCCGCGACAAAGCTAGAGTTTGTTGTCAAACACTGGATTGATAATCAGCGCGGCTTTTTTGATCGGGCGACCACGCGTGATCACGGCAAACTAGCGCGCCGGGGGAATCTGGCGAAGTCGCTCTTTGGTTTTGGTCTGGTCCTTGCTGTGCTGGTTGTCGCGCTGCATCTTTTAGTTCCGGACTTTGGCAAATCATCGCATTGGCGCCATCTGCTGATAGTGGTCATGGGCATGACGCCGGCAATCGCGGCTGCAATCAGCGGGTATGCTGAGAAAATGGCTTTTTCTGCGCAGGCCAAGCGTTACGATTGGATGAAGGCTCTGTTTGATCGTGCTGCGAATCAGTTGACGAATTTGGTGGAGAAGAAAGATGGTGCCGGCGCCCAGCAATTGATTTTCGACCTGGGCAAAGAAGCGCTCGAAGAAAACGGCGACTGGGTCATGATCCACCGTGAGAAAACCGAGGATGTATACAAGGGCGCGTGACTATCGCCCAGGACATCGACCCAGACTCGACATTGGTCTAAGCTCGGAGCTGCCCGTTAAGCGTTCTCTCTCTCACGATACAGCGGCACCGATGACTAAACGGCGTGAATTCCAGGTATCGATCCCCGACAACTCATTCTCACTTTCGAGCCAATCACATTTATGAAAAGAGAATTCTTCAAGTTCGGCTAATGAGGAGCTGGCAGAATCTCCGCTCTGGCTTGCACTCACCGCGAATCATGCTGATCGCCGCGTCGTCATTATCTCGGCAGATGATCTTCGGGAAAGTGACGCACTGATCAGCCGTGGGCTTTCGTGGGAGCGCACCGCATTGGAACTGGTGTGGCAGTTGCTGAACGTTGGAAGGTTCGCGCCGCTGAGGGACTGTCCACATCTGGTTGTGCGCCTGGGCCTGGACGGAGCGGTGTACTGGCGTCGTGACAAAGGCGAGACGGAGGGTGAGTACAAAGCGTGGCTGGTCTACAACCCTTCCGGCATCGAAGGCTCAACCGAGAATTCCTGTGAAGGAAAGATGGTCGCCTACGGATCTGCGTTTACCGGTGCGTTCGTGAAGCATCTCGCAGCTGAGGATTCCGCGAACCTGCTGGAATGCGTCAGGGATGCCGATGGAATTCTCCAACCTCCAGCCGCCATCAACAGTGGAATTCAGAGTGGGCTGCGTGCGGCCCAGTCGTTATTGCAAATTGGTTTTGGCAAGAATGCGGAGGAGCCGAACTATCCAGGAGCCGAGTTGTTCGATCCGACAAAGAGGGGCGAGACGCAGTATGCGTGCCAGCGGATACCGATCATACCGGGTGCAGCCGTGGCGGATCGTGGATACTGGAGACTGATTGATGCGATTTTTGCCAGCAGGACAGATCTCCTGCATCGCGCCGTGGCTTTGACCGCCAGAAACGCCAAACCCTCAAGCCCGGAGGATGTGAGGGCAAGTGTATTGCTGCGCCAGGCACCGATCGCAATTTTTGCCAAAGCACTGCGCACGTACGATCGGCGCGAGATCGAGAACTACCGTGCGCTTTACAGCCTCATGTTCGATTACGTGCGGCAGACAGCACCGCCACGTCCGCTGAGTGTCGCCGTTTTTGGACCACCGGGAGCTGGAAAATCATTCGGCGTCAAGATGGTCGCCAAGGCGCTTCAAGAAAGCGGTTCAAGAGCCATCGAACCTTTGACGTTCAACCTTTCGCAATATCAGAAGCCCGACGAATTGGCGGCTGCATTTCATCTGGTGCGAGACATCGTTCTGCGCGGAAAAATCCCGCTGGTGTTCTTTGATGAATTCGACACGGCGCTGGATGGCACAAAGCTCGGGTGGCTGCGCTACTTTTTGAGTCCGATGCAGGATGCGGAGTTTATTGACCGGGGCACGCCGCATCCCATCGGCCAGAGCATCTTCGTGTTCGCCGGCGGCACCTGCAACACTTACGAGGAATTTGCGAGACCATCCGAGCACAGGAACGACGATAATGGTGCTGCGAGAGAGTTTAAGGAATTCAAAAACGCCAAAGGCCCTGATTTTCTTTCACGGTTGCGAGGCACTCTCGACATCCCCGGCCTCGATCTCAACCCGGAATTCGATGCCTTTGGCCCGACAGACGCATTTCCTTGCGAGGCGGCGATCCTCCTGAGTCGGGCCGGGATTCTTGCATTCCAGCTAGGGGAGAAGGCGCCGCACCTGCTTGACGTCGGGAAGTCATTGCATGTCAGCGCACCGGTCATTCGCGCACTCCTCCATTTACCGAGATTCGAGCACGGCAACCGCTCTTTTGAGGCCCTGCTCGACATGAGTCACCTCGTTGGTGAGAAGCAGTTTATGCCATCGTTGCTGCCCGCCATTGGCCATACCGATCTGCATGCCAATTCGAGCCATCTGGCACAGCTGCTGGCGACGGATTATCCATTCCCACCCGCCGAACGCGAGAAGATTGGTCAGGCGATTCATCGCAAATATGTGGAACAGCGCCAAGAGGACCCGACTCACAAGCCGGACGAACCCGCGCTCAAGGAATGGAAGGATCTCGATCAGGCACTGAGAGAATCGAACCTTGAGCAGGCTGATCATCTCGCTGTTAAGCTTCGCGCCGCCGGTCTCTGGTTTCGCAAGATCATTGCCGGAGCACCAGCTTCGCCAGAACTAGAAGAACGCCTTGAAGTCATTCTCGAAGAACTCGCCAAGAGTGAACATGACCGTTGGGTTGCCGAGAAACGGCGACAGGGATGGATTCCTGCTGCCAATATGACACGTGAAAGTCGCAGCAATTTGTTCTACCTGCACAATTTCCTTTTCCGATGGGAACAACTGACCGAGGAAATAAGAGATATGGATCGAGCGCCGGTTCGAAACATCCCTGGATTTCTCGCAGCAGCCGGTTATGAGGTGTTCGCTCCTGGTGGTGAATTCGCCGCCATGATCTGAAGAGATTCTGCTCGCCACGGTCTCGCGCGATGCCAGGCATACAAACCGGTGTCGAAGCGAGAGACTTTCGCGGCGGAAACGACTTCGTCAAGGACGTTTGGTATCACTAAACCCAAGTCCGCTCGCCTCTTATTCAGTCAGGAAATGGCTTGTCAGGGGTGTCATAATGCCGCTCTGGTATGAAGCATTATGACAGGCTATCTTAGCCGCGAAATCACACGTCGTCGGGAGCGGGCTCTGCGGCAGTAGCCCACGGTGGTGCTGTCCGGGCTACGGCAGTCCCGACGAACGCTCAGGTGAGCGCCCGCTCCGCGATATCAAACCGCCAGGTCGATGTCATATAGGTGATTCTGCTACTTGTTATATACAAAATAGCAGGTCATACTGTGCTGTATGTATCTCAAAAGAGTAGCCGAACAGCTGTTGAGGGATATTCTGCGCGGCGACAAGGTTGGGGTCATTGTCGGCGCGCGGCAGGTTGGAAAGTCGACTTTGGTGGAACACGTTTTGGCGGGGCAGCCCGCGGTGTTCCTCAACTTCGATGTCGAGGTGGACAAGGCACGCTTTCAAGCCGCCGCTGCTTTGTCACCCAGCGATGGCCTGCGTTCTTTGGGCAACCCGCCGGTGTTGGTGATTGATGAAGCGCAGCGTCTGCCCGAGACGTCGCGCATCATCAAGGGCTGGCATGATGCGCGGCTACCCGCGAAGTTCCTCCTGCTCGGCTCCTCCGCGCTAAATCTGGTCGATCAAGCCGCGGAGAGCCTCACCGGTCGCAACCGGAAGCTGGTGTTACCGCCACTGCTCTTTTCCGAGACGCTGCGCACTCAGGCCTGGGCCAACGCCGACGACGCACCCGACCATTTGGGTCAGCACTTCGCGCCGCAATTGCGGTCCTTCCTGATGCAGCGGCTGAGCTTCGGCAGCTACCCCGAGATCGTGACGACCGACCGGCCCACGCAATTGCTCCGCGAACTGAGTTCTGATTACATCTGGAAAGACGTGCTTCAGGCTGGCCTGGTCAAGACGCCGGCCCTCATCAAGCGGTTGCTATTGTTGCTGGCCCACCAGGCTGGCGCGGAGGTGTCGGTGAACGAACTTGCGACTCAGCTTCAGATGGCGCGACCGACGGTAGATCGTTATCTGGATCTGCTGGAGCAAACGTTCGTCATTTTCAGGCTGCCGTCCTTTAGCACCAATCCCCGCAAGGAGATCGCGAAGAGCCAGAAAGTATTTTTCTGGGATACCGGCATCCGCAACGCCCTGCTGAATGCGTTCTCGACCGACGAATTCCGGCCCGACATCGGCGCGCTGTGGGAGAACTGGGTCGTTGCCGAGGTCGCCAAGCGCAATGCCCTGCTCGGCTCACCTGCGGAGTTGTTCTTCTGGCGGACGCGGGCACAGTCGGAGGTGGACCTGGTCGTGAAGCAGGCGACCGGCCTGCAGGCGTTCGAAATCAAATGGTCGTCGCGCCGAGTCTCGGGCCGGGCCTTCCGCGATGCCTATGGCGTCGAGGTTGAAGTCATCCGTCCGGACAATCCTTTTGCGACGGACATACTCAAGACATGATCGTGTGACCAATGTCGGCCTCTGAAACAGCCCCGCGCCTTCATCTGTGCAAAGTTTCGCGACCTGCAGGCGAAGCGTTCTCACCTAGTGGATCCGTCGTACAATCTCGTGAAACGTGAACCAGGTCAGAGGGAGCCACTGCTGCGAGGAGGACGCTCCGAAGTCCACTGCATCAGCATCTTGACAGCATATTACTATGGCATCATGATGCTGCAATGAGAACGACGGTCACATTGGACAGGGACGTGGAGCAGATATTGCGAGACGCCATGCACCGCTCTCGGAAGTCCTTCAAGGAAACGCTCAATGCTGCAGTTCGGGCTGGTCTTGGCGGAAAAGCAGTGACAGCGGGAGCCACGAAAGTGATCATCAAGGCGCGTCCACTTGGGTTGCGCTCGGGCATTGACCCTGCCGGTTTCAACAAACTGGCCGACGATCTGGAGCTCGATGCTTTCCTTGAGAAAGGTAGCCGTTCCAAGAAGAGAAAATGATCGTCCCCGATATCAATCTGCTGCTCTACGCCTACGACGCTTCTTCGCCTTTCCATACCAATGCAGTGGCCTGGTGGCAGGGGTGTCTGTCGGGAACCGAGCCTGTCGCTTTAGCTCCGGTCGTCGTCTTTGGTTTTGTCCGTATCGCTACCAGTGGCCGCGTGTTTCGGAATCCCATGACACCCAGTGAAGCTGCAGAACACGTTCGCTCCTGGCAGGCACAACCCGCCGTGCAGATTCTGGAACCCCGCGCAGACCACGTCGCGCAGGTGCTCAAGATGCTGGAGACACTCGGCGCGGCGGGAAATCTCGTGACCGACGCGCAAATTGCCGCGCTCGCCCTTGATCACGGGGCTGTGTTGCATACTGCGGATTCGGATTTCCTGCGGTTTCGCGGATTGCGCTGGTTCAATCCGATCACGGGCGTTGCCAGCCGCGGCCTGTCGAGGAGCAAAAGGTCGTAAGCGAGTCGCTGTCACACACCGATTGGCAACTCGGTGTGGCTAGCGATTGGGATTTCAGATTTCGCAACTACCCTGCATGCGACGCGAGATGCTGTGCGAACGACAACGGGCGCAACGGCCGAAGATTGTTCAGTCACTCAACCGACACGACCATGCCCACTTTCCGGGAAGCAACCCGCGTGATCGGCTGTATCACAGTTCGCCTTGTTTCGTTGTCCGTCACTGGAACTCGTGTCTTTTGTCTCTCCAGGCTCAACGTTTTGTTCACGGCTCGTTCGGTCTTTCGACTAAGGGGTCTTGAGAGCTAAGAATGCTGTCGCTGGACACATTCGCGATAGCCGGTCATGATTTCGCCAATGAAAACATGCTTCTCAATTATGCCCTTCGATGGTTTTGAAGACATTGACCGCATCATCAGCGAAGCGGCGCGGGAATGCGATCTGGAGTATGTTCGCGGAGACCGGAGGCATCAACCGGGCAGCATTCTCCCGCAGATTCTGCGCGACATCCGCCATGCCGCCGTAGTGGGGCAGACATTACGGGTCACAATCCGAACGTGTTTTACGAGTTGGGAATTGCGCACCAGATCAAAGGGCCGGAACGGGTGGTGATCATCACACAGGCGGTTGAGCAGTCACCCTACGATGTACATGAGTTTCGGCAACTGACCTACAAACATAGCGAAGCCGGGCGGGCAGCGCTCCGCGAAAAGCTCCCGGAATCCCTGCGGGCAGCGGCAGAAACGCGAGCCGACCAGGAAGTCTGGAGCGTCGTCCGCGGTCGCCTGACGAGAACGCGATTGCTGGTGCGAGATCTGCAGCGGTTGGTGGACAATGTCGGACCGGACGGACTCAGGGATGTCACGATTCGTATTGTCGCTGGGCTGAGTTCGCTGGCAATAAGCGATCATGAACCAAACGATCCCGGCGTGGACGCCGAATACGTTGAAGCTCTGCTGGCGGAACGTGACACTCTTCGAAGCGTGCTGCTGCTCGGGGCACGGCTGAAGGCGGTGCTCAATCCGCCGCGCCGCTTTGCTAAGTCAATGCTGCCCGAGCGACTTCGCGTGCGTTACGAGCGACTGATCGGTTTGCTCGAAGGTCGCAGCGACATCGTGGAAAAGAAGGTCGCAGCCTCCGACGTGGCGGCGATCACTCGATGCGAATTTGCTCTGACACCCGTGCCGATGCCGAACCTTTTCATTATTGGCGAGAATGTCGCCTACGAAGGGATGAAACGCGGTGGCACGGGTGGATTCGAGATGACGCACTGCGAGACGGGCGCGGACGGGGTGCGCGACCTGATCCAACAGTTCGATCGCCTTTTCGAGGATAGCCGCCGTGAAATGCTACGTGCTCATCCTCCTGACGGAAGATTGACAGAGCAATTGCGCAACTTTTTTCACGAAGCGATCTCGATGGAGGCTGCCGAAGAGATGTAGCTCAAGGGCCAAACATCGAAACGCGAGGCCGCACCGCCAGAAACAACTTAACTTTGTGGCGATGGAGAGACCTCTCAATTTCAAGGCTCATCCCGTAATTGCCTACAATGATCGACAAGCGGATTTCCCCTCCCACTCACGAAAGTCCAGTACTTTGACCCCAGCCGCTCCATCGCAGACCTGGTTGCCCTTCCAAAAGATTGTGACTGCCAAATTAGTTCAACTGTGTGATAAGCTAAGGGCCGCTAAACGACTAGCACGTTTGAAGGAGTGATCAGATGCTGGATGACATGGCCTTACTGGAGCTGCGGGAGCAATACGAGGATTTGAAGCGGCGCGTCTCCGAGCTCCGGAGGTTTCTTTGACATAGATTCGAAGCGCGCGGATCTGGAACGGCTCGAAACGGAGGCGTCGAAGCCCGATTTCTGGAGCGACCAGGAGAACGCGCAGAAGGTCCTGCAGCAACGATCTCGGCTTGAACGAGTCATCAACCAGGCAGAGCAGCAATCGCGGATTCTCCAGGACATCGAAGTCCTCTTTGAGTTCGCGAGCGAGGATGAGGCGTCGTCAAAGGAGCTGAAAGAGACGCTTGGCCGGCTTGCCGTTGCGGTTGCTGAGAGCGAAACACAGATGTTACTTGGCGGTGAGAACGACGGTCGCAATGCGATCGTCGCGATCAATGCCGGCGCTGGAGGCACGGACGCACAGGACTGGGCCGAGATGCTCCTCCGCATGTATCTCCGCTGGGCGGAGCGCCAGGGATTCAAGACCGAGCTGATCGACCATCAGGCTGGTGAAGAGGCGGGCATCAAGTCGGCGACCTTCAGAGTTGAAGGCGACTATGCGTACGGCCTGCTTTCAGGCGAAGCCGGCGTCCACCGGCTGGTTCGGATGTCGCCGTTTAACGCAGGACAGAGTCGTGAGACGAGTTTTGCTTCAGTTTTTGTGACTCCCGAGATCGATGAGGACATCGAAATCGAGGTGCTCGAGAAGGATCTTCGGGTCGACACTTATCGAGCAACGGGAGCGGGTGGTCAGCATATTAATACGACGGATTCCGCTGTGCGCATCACACACATCCCCACCGGAATCGTTGTGACTTGTCAGAATCAGCGCTCCCAACATCAGAATCGCGAGGTCGCGATGCGAGTGCTCAAGTCCCGTCTCTACGAACAGGAACTGGCGAAGAAACAGGCCGAGACCAATCGCCTCGCGGAATCCAAGCGGGATATTTCCTTCGGTTCGCAGATCAGGAACTACGTGCTGCACCCGTATCGGTTGGTCAAGGACGTCAGGACAAAGCACGAAACGAGCGATGTCGATGGAGTGCTCGGCGGCGAGCTGGAGCCCTTTATCAAGGAGTATCTGCTCGCGAAACGAACGGTGCCGGTTTAGGTTCGAGACCGTTATGGCAAGAGACCAGGTGGTTCGCCGGAAGAGCGCAGGCAATGCCGGCCCCAATCAGGCACGAAAGCTGTTCAACGAGATTGCTGGGCTCGTTCTCTTTGGGCTCGGCATCGTCTTCCTGCTGGCGTTGATCAGCTATGATCCCGCCGATCCCTCGTGGAATGCCAGTGGTCCTCAGGCAAAAACACACAATTGGATTGGTCCGGTGGGTGCGCTCCTCGGAGACACCCTCTACCAGACGCTTGGCTATGCCGCTCTGATCTTCCCCTTCGCGCTGTTTGCGCTCGCCTGGTGGAGGTTGATTGACCCGCGTCCCATCGTCTCAGGACTCAAGCTTCTGGGGCTTGGCCTGCTCGGATTTGCGCTCACAGGTTTGCTCGCCCTCGCGGAGGGTTGCGCGCAGGGAGCCTCATTTCAAAACGCATTTCATTCGGGCGGCTGGCTCGGGCATGTGCTGGTCTGCGATGCCGATTTTGGATTGGCTCGTTTTCTCAACACGGCCGGCTCGGCAATCGTCCTTGCCGTCGTTTTTCTGAGTGGCCTTATCCTCGCGACCCCATTTTCGCTTGTTGCTCTGATCATGCGTCTGTCACCCCGCGAACAGGAAGCAGGAGTTCTGAGAACGCTCAGTGAACGCTTCAGATCGTGGCGCCAGCTACGTGAAATAGAAAGGGAGCGGCGCGCGGTGGAGACCGAGCGCCTGCGCGAGGCGGAGAAGGAGGAAGAGCGCGTCAGACAGCGAGAGAGTGTGGCTTCCTCAGGCGTCGAGAGAGCGCCCGGTAACGCCACGTTTCAAGTCACAAGTTCGCTGGCCGAGAACCGGCCTAAAGACGAAAAGACCAGGGCCGAAATCAAGGCTGAGGTAAAAGTTGTTCGCAAAGGTAGGCTGACCACTCTTGGATTGTCGGAACTCTTTGAAGAGGAGAAGGCGGTCGCCAAGGCGGTCTCAGAACCTGAGCGAATCGATCTGCATGACGTTGCCCCCACAATTGCGCCGCAGATCGTCTCGAAAGTGTCGCCTCAGATTGTTGCCAGGCCTGCGCCCGTTCTCGGTGTCGGGGCCGCAGTATCTCTTGACCGTGACGAGACCGCGTCCGGGCTGGAGGCCGGACCACGAGGGAACCCGGCTCCCTCTGCGGATGCGAAGGCTGAGGCCCTGTCTGTGAAACGTGCGATCAAGACACCGTTCACGACGCCCCCACTTCGCGAGGACATCGAGGCGAAGTACCGCACGGGGGAAAATGGAGAACTGCCGGAAGCAACTTCGAACGCGACTGCGCAGTCCGCGGGCACGGCGAACGCCCAGGCTGTGATAAATGGTTCACCGGAGCTCAACGGCAAGACGGTCACCAGCCGCATCGCGTCGCGCCTTGCTGAGCGATTCAAAAATCGCAATCTGGCAGCTGGGACCGCTGTCGAGAGCCCGGAGACGGGACTTGAAGAAGCGACGAATGCGCGCACGGAACCTGCCCCAACCGAGCCGGCAAGACTTCGCCAGACTGGACCTCTCGAGAGGCGGCGGATTTCAGCGGAGCGAATAGTCGGAGTTCCGGTCAACCGGTCGATCCCAGAGGCCAAACAACCAGTCGAGGCGAGATCCAATTCGCTGGTCAGGCATCTCCTCCGTCTGGAGCACAAACGGCCAACAACTGACATGTTGACGCCAGCGGATGGCCGCTCGGAGATGGCCGACAACGAACTGCGAGACCGCGCACAACAGTTGACAGAGAAATGCCAGGAATTCAGCGTCGCCGGTGTCGTCACTCAGATCAGCCCTGGGCCGGTTGTGACAACTTTCGAATTCAAGCTGGATCCTGGTGTCAAGTATGGGCGCGTCACCAGTCTGGTAGACGACCTTTGCCTTGGGCTCAAGGCTGAGTCGATCCGAATCGACCGCATTCCCGGGAAGTCGACCGTTGGCATTGAGATCCCGAACCGCAAGCGTGAGATCATTCGACTTCGCGAAGTCATTGAGTCGCAGAGATTCCGCGATGCACAGGGGCGGCTGACGCTTGCACTTGGAAGGACGATCGACGGTTCGAACTATGTCGCCGATCTCGCGAAGATGCCGCATCTTCTCATCGCCGGGGCGACTGGCGCCGGAAAATCAGTCGCGCTCAACACAATTCTTATCTCACTGCTCTTCAAGTCGTCGCCTGATGAAGTCAAACTCATCTTGATCGATCCAAAACGACTCGAGCTGGGTCTCTATTCCGACATCCCGCACCTGCTGACGCCGATTGTGACAGATCCGAAGCGGGCGAGTTTTGCGCTCAAGTGGGCGGTCAGTGAAATGGAGAACCGCTACAAGCACCTCGCCGCATTTGGGGTGCGCAACATCGATCAGTACAATCAGGAGATCTGCGCGGCGGTCGACGACCATCTCGCTCAAGAGCGCGATGATTTGCCAAAGCGGCTGCCCTACATCGTCATCGTCATCGACGAGTTGGCTGATCTCATGATGGTTTCAGCGCGCGATGTCGAGGAGAGTATTACGCGCCTCGCACAGATGGCGCGGGCAGTCGGGATACACCTGGTTCTGGCTACACAACGGCCATCGACGGATGTCATCACCGGGCTGATCAAGGCCAATTTCCCCTCCCGCATCTCGTTCCGGGTCTCATCGAAAGTCGATTCGCGGGTGATTATCGACACCAACGGAGCCGAAGGTCTTCTCGGCCAGGGCGATATGCTGTTTCTACCACCCGGCACATCGAGACTAATTCGGGTTCACGGCGCCTACGTTGACGAGAAGGAGGTGAAGCGGATTGCTGACTTTATTCGTGCGCAACGTAAGCCCGAGTACGACGACAAGGTCCAAATGAGCGAGCGGGAGATCGAGGGTGAGACCCTTTCCGAAGTCAAGAAAGACGAGAAGTATGAAGAGGCGATGAGGATCGTTTTTGAGATGGGCCGGGCTTCGACCTCCGTGCTTCAACGTCGACTTCGGATCGGCTATGGACGGGCTGCCTCGATCATCGACGCAATGCACTACGAAGGCATCGTCGGACCGGAAGATGGAAGCAAACCACGTCAAGTCCTCATTCCGCCAGATGAACGCGCTGCCTTTGTCGAAAGACTCGACCAAATGCGAGAGGATGGCGTTTGATCGCGGCGCATCTGTCCAGCCCTCCAGCTGCCATAAGAATTTCACTAGTTCTATGTAACAGGGATTTCACTAGCACTTGAACCACAGAGACACGGAGACACAGAGGAAGCA
>JANNRD010000642.1:0-7043 GCA_031401095.1 Acidobacteriota bacterium | reverse complement strand
ACGATCGGCCAGCTCTAGATGGCTCACCTCGAACGATTCGCCAAGCTTGGAGTCGAGCAATGTCCGAATAGCCATTGCGACTCCATGATAGGGAGGAGGCGTCGGGCCGATGATGAGCAGCGGGACTCGAGCCGCCGCAGCAGTGCTGCGGTCATTCTCTCGAAGAGCCTGTACGCCTACGCGGGAGACTGCATGAGGGCTTGCGATGGCTTCCAGAAATCGAACCATGCCGTCAGCCGACGGGCTGACGTCGGTGTGGCGGACCGCTTGATACGATGCCTGACCCATCGTGCGCTGCTGCGCAGCAGACAACGCGAGGAACTCCAAAACCCGAGCCGCTCCCGGCTCAGGATGACCTGGGTCAAAGGCCCATCCGTTTACCTCGTCCCGCACAAGATCCCCGGTCGCAGCGGCATGAATCGAGGACAATACCGGCAGTTCCGCCGCCATCGCCTCGCTCAACACTGCGCCAAACGTGTCGGAGAGCGTGGGGAAAATGAACAGATCGCCCAGCGCCAAATACTGACTGAGCGATGACGGTTCGACATATCCGACAAAATGGACACGTTGCCAACCTCGCTCACGACACAGGGATTCGTACGCCATCCGATCCGGGCCGTCTCCTACAAGCACCAGAGACGTGTCGGAACGGACCGCATGCACGCGTTCGTACAGTTCAAACAGCAGGCGGCACCCCTTGGCATCGAGCAACCGCCCGACCGACAGTAGCACGGGACCGGGATAGCGGCTCCGGCGAGAATCATGCTCCGCGGTCTGCCTGGTCGCGACGACTTCATCATGAATCCGTTCGATCTCGATCGGCATCGAGGCGGTCAGAATCGGCCGGCTTGTCGCGCCATAATGCAGAAAGGCGTCCCGCGCTTCATCGGATGAGGCGATACAGGCATCGGCGCCTCCGACCATCAGGCGTCTCAGGAACTGACGGATCGGAGACGATTGCGCTCCGTCGCGCAACGTGAACTCTCCCCATTGCACATACTGTTTGTTGAACAGCTTGCAGTAGGCGAAGGCGGCCAGATGGGCTGGCGCAAATCCACCGCTCAGGACGACATCAGGATTGAGCCGCCGCAAACGCGTGATCACCCCGTAGTTGAGATGCAGTGAGACCTCTGCGCCTTTGGGTCGGACATGCCACCCCGGCAACAACTCCGTCCGGAACGGCACCGAGCCGATCTTCCATTGCCGGTTCTCCTCCCGCTCCGCCATGAGGAACACGGTGAAGTCATCCACTTGTCGAGCCATCCCCTCGAACAAAGCGACCCGATAGGGCGCCAAAATGTTTGTTATGATAGCCAGCTTCATATCAAGCGCTCCACAAGCCATCCGCGTGCCTGCAAGCGCGCACGGATCGTTTCTCGCAGATAGATCGCATCCTCACGGCTCACCCCGGCATGAGCCAGCAACGCCTTCTTTTCGAACAGGCAACGGTAGGGACCGCACAGCCCGTGTTCGATCAGCAACTCATGGATCGCCTGCGCGCCGACCGAGCGTTGCTCCGACAACCCATTGCACTCGATCAACAAGAGTTCGACAAGGCGTAGCTGTGATCCGAATCCGGTCAGCACGTCGAACTCGAATCCTTCGACGTCCAACTTCACATACTGCGGAGTCATCCCGCGCTCGCCACAGAACGCGTCCACACGCCGGCACTCTACCTCCACTGTTCGTCCTTCATGCTGGGCGACCGAATGATTGACCGAACTGCCCGCGTCATCCGTCAACCATACGACCCCGTCGCGCTGCCCAAGGGCCAGAGGGCAGACCGTGACATTCTGCCGGCCATTCAAATGAACATTCTCCGACAGGAGCTTCACGGTCATTGGATGGGGTTCGAATGCCACCACCTGGACGCTGTCCTGTTCCGACGCCACCAGCGTATACGACCCGATATTGGCTCCGATGTCGAAAAAGGTCCCGCCATCGCGAAGGAGCCATTGCAGCAGCCTCATATTATTATAGTCATACAACCCTTGGCTGTTGATCAACGCGGACACCCCGCAGTGTCGATGCGATGCCACAATTCGGGAACCCGCGAGCCGCTGTTCAAAGGGAAACCAGTTGAAGGCCTTACGAACCTGCCAGTGGGCATGCTTCAGAAGTCCTTGCCCCGTTGGCACATAGGGATTGTCCACAATCTGCTGGAACGAGTTGAGCAGTTGCGCGAACCCCATCGTTACCTCGCCCATCCTGCCGCCACACGAATTCGTGCAGCCAGCGCCGAAAGAATCTGCGCGTCGTCCGCTTCAAGCCGAGCGACACGTAATACGGTGAGGTACACCCCGCACGCCAAAAGCCCCATCGGGACATATGCTAGGGGCGCAAGATGCGGTTTCACCGACCAGATCGTCAAACCCATCACGCATCCGGCCACCAGCGGCTTCACGGCCGCCCACGTCCATGGAAGCATCCGGTGCAGACGCCACACTTGAGCGACCCGCAGCCCATTTAGCAGCACAAAACTTCCGGATGCCGCAATGGCTGCACCGACAGGACCCCAAATAGGAATCATCGCTGCCGTGGCTCCGATCAAGAGCGTCCCATACACCACGGTATTGACTAGGACGACTCGAGAATGGCCCGACATGAGGAGCACCGTGTTCGCACAGCCGCTTGACGCATTCACCAGATGGCCGACGGTGAGAATGACCAGGATCGGACCGCCGGCGGAAAATCCAGTCCCAAAGACGCTCAGCACGTCGTCGGCAAACACGACTAGGAGGACGCACAACGGCACCGTGGCCGTCAGCGAAACCCGGTGAACCAGTTCGTAGCTCTGCTGAAATGTCGGCCGGTCCTTCGCCGCCCAGGCTTGGCTGATGGCCGGGGCAAACACGACATCGAACGCTCCTAAGATGAGTGCCAAAATCGCGGCCGTTTGGAAGGCCGCGAGATACAGCCCTACATCGTGCGAGGAGACCCAATAACCCAAGATCATAATGTCGGCTCGTGGAGCCAACACGCCGAACAGATTGGCCAACAACAACGGTAGACAAAAGACGCCGAAGGCGCGAACCTCTTGCCATTCGATTCGGGCGAAGTCGTGAGCCGTCAACCATCCCCGGCGCATCAGTGCTCCGATCGCCAAGGTGACACTGATAGCGAAGGTGACCGCGAATCCGCAGATGACCCCACCAAGACCGAACCCGCCCCAAAGCGCGAGTCCAGCCAGCACCCATTTGCCGATCGGTTCCCATAGGTATTTGATCCCCACCGTATAACGGACGGTCTGCATTGCTTGCATCGACGAGAGAAGGAGGCTACCGAGCAGCGCACAGGGCAACGCCAACGCGAACCACAAGAGAACGGTCGTCAGTCCGGGCTTCCCGTACAACTGCACGGAAAGAGGAGTAGCAGAGAGGAGCAAACTGAGTGCGGCGATCAAGCCAAGACCTGTCACGAGAACCACAGCGGTCGCAATTGCGCGGCGCGCGGCTACTTTTTGTCCTTGCGCACGATATTCGGATACGAATTTGATCGTCCCAGTGTCAACTCCTGCGATCGCAACGAGCAGCAGCGTGTTGAAGATCGTTACGCCAAGCGCGTAGAGCCCGAAATCATCCGTCCCCAACTGCCGAGCCAGGAACAACATGAAGAAATAATTCATGCCGTTCCCAAACACCGAGGCCACTAGCAAAGATGCACCATTCTCCATGAGAGAGGTTTTACCACTCAGCGATCGTCCGGCTGTCGGAGACTCCGGGACTCCCGGTTCCGATGGCGACCGCTGGTTGAGCTCAATAAAAGGCGATGACATCGTATCCTTAGTCTGGTGTCGAAGGAGGCCTTGCAGATCGGTCCGTCCACACTCGTTGGTTAACGATTCGAGCCAACTCCTCCCCAATCAACCGATGTCCATACGGCCTCGGATGAGAATCCTCTCGGTAAGACAATTCTTCCGTCGAATGGCCTGCGTACACCTCACGCTCGACAGCCACGACGACTGGAAATTTCTGGTTCAATTGAACCACGCTCGCCGGAAAATTCTCGATCATCTGTCCCTTGAGGATGACGGGGATATTGAGAATTACTAACGGCACCCCTCGCTCATCGGCGACACGGGCAACTTCTTGCAAGAGAAGTTCTGTCAGCTGCGCCTCTTCGGAGGTCAGCACAGAACTGATCTCGGAACTCGTACGGTTGGCCCGACCAAGATAGTCGAGAAAGAAAGCAGAGAGCCGGCTCCGGACGAAATTCACGACATGTGAATGGTCGCAGAGAAATCCATAGCCGGGAATCGCATACAGTCGATCGCGTAAATAGAGCGCAGGAACAAAGGTCTCAGCCGTGCGCACTAACCCGCCGTCCACCACCGAGAATAGTTTCGACACGATGTTGTTGTATGGATCGTTGGGAAAATACGCCAGCACCACGAGATCGGGCTGATATGAAAGTCCGGTCTGTTGCAATTGGATCAACTCTTCGGCCGTGCCGAATCCCGATACCCCCATATTGATGACTTCCACGGGCCGTGACCGCCCCAATTCACGCTGAGCAACGGCTGCAAAGGTTTCGCCGTCTTCGACACCATGGCCTAGCGTGACGGAATCGCCGAGAACGATGACGCGAAACATGCCCGGGGGCTTGACTAGCGCATATTCTGTCTGACCGCGAAATCCTTGTGAGTTGGTCGTGAAGCGATGGCGAAACTCCGCCGTCGACATCACGCCCTGCACATGGCCGATGTTTTTCCTGATGCCAAAGTCGCTAGCCTCTACATATCGAGGTACGATCGACTGAGGGTCGAGGAGCCGGAAGTATCCTTCCGCCAGGCCAAGCGCCAGAACTGTCGAGCCCACAAGCAGCAACCCAGTGAAGACTCGATGCAGGCTAGTTGCACGAGAAGCGGACAAAGCACGCGAGGATTGATGATTGTCCTCCTCCAAGGCGAGTCCCAGACCGACGTCTCTCTTCATCTTCGCTCCACAATCGCTATCGAACAGACAGTCCCATCGGAGTACGTGGTAGATCGAACCGATCGCGGAGTGGCCCACTTCTCAACGCTGCCCCCTGCTCGTCCGTGAAGTACTTATAGAAATAGACCGCGAGGCCTGTCTGCGGCCAACGCGATTGAATCATCGAGACAGTCGAAGCCATCCACGCTCCCGAACGGGGGAACCTCGCCTGCGTGGGAGTCACAAGTTCCTCTTCGGTGGCCATATTGCAAATCAACAAGGTAATCGCGTCGGGATTGTGCAATGACGCGCGGGCCGAGTCGGTGATACTGATATTCACCTTGGGAAAGTAGTCCATGCGTAGGATCACATCGACGAGTCCCTCATTGACCCACTTCACGCTCGCCTGGCCTTGTTCAGGCCCGGCCTGTCCCGGAATGGCATCGATACTGATCAGTAGCGATGGTTTGGACCTTCGGACCACCCCAACAATCGAGCGCACCATGTCGGTCACGGCCTGGTCCTGAAACTCCGCGAGAGGAGTGGTTTTGCCTAATGTGGCACGAAACAATGTCGAATCAACCGACAGGCTCCTGCCATACTGATTGAGATACTGGCGGGTGCAGGATTCGCTCGAACAGAGCCCAATCGCCCGCACATAGTCGAGATTGATGCCATCGACGTCGTATTGCTCCACCACCTCCAAGACCAGATTGGTCATCAACTGACGGAAGGCCGGATTGTGCACATCGAAGGCATCGGGAGGCGTGCCGGGCGGAGCATACTCAGGAAAGAGGTCGCCCTGCCGAAGTGTGAGCGTAAACCAGGGGTGCACTTCCATCCCTAGTTCATGAGCTTTCTTGATCGCGTAGCGCAACGGATCGAAGTGAGTTTTTGAGCGGTTCTTAAGCTGAACATCCCACGGAGCGTATTTCGACGGCCAAGCCGTGCCCCTCCCTTGCCAAACAGTGGGCATATACACGTTGAACCCAGCCGCTTTTAATCGAGTGAGGGCGCGATCGATATAGTCCTGATCGACCCAGAGAGGAATGTCTCCGTCCAGCATGGCAAACTTGCCGGCAAACGTTTTTGCCTGAACCGGTAGCGATTGAGCCTTAACAGGAAACACCTGCCCCATCAGGACCGTGAGTCCGGCCACAATCAAACCCACTACAATGGGCCACCGTAGGATCGTCATCCCGACACCAGGGGAAATCGCCGACCAGTGCCCTCTTGTGGAACCGCATCGGAGGGGTCTGTGACAACCGGATCAGCACGCTCGGATTCGCTTACTCGAAGGCCGCCTCGCTCATCCTGCCGGATGCGCAGGCTCAAACCAATGATGCCCCACGCGAACCACTGGTAACCTGAGTAGGCACTCGGCACGAGGCCCACGGTATCCACCATCCAAGCCATATACAGCATCAATCCCGCGACAGCCAATGGGTCGGCCCGACGCCAGGCATTGCGAATCAACGAGAATCCGACTGTTGCCAGCAAGATAAGATAGAGCGCGAGCCCCACAATACCTGCGTGAAACAGAATCTGTAGATAGTCGTTGTGAGCACCCAACGCCACCTTGCCGCTGCCGAGCAGTTTGGCAAGGCTGCTTAGCCTATCCCAGTCGACGAACATGTCTTGCCAGATGTACCAACGACCATTGAATGTCCGATCGGCCCCCACTGTACCTGAGAGAAATCCGATCTCCTTTTGGTAAATTGTGGCGACCTGACTTATATACTGCGACGCAAGATAGCCTCCAACCACAACCCCCATACCGACGAGAACGAAGAAAGCAATAAACCGTCGGCGCAGTAACGTCCACGAGACGGCCCACAGGACTAGAATGAGCAATCCAGCCTTGCTGTACGCCTTGCTCAATACGACAGAAGCGAGCGCGACGTAGGACCACAGTCCTGTCGTCACAACGAGTCGCCGAGGAGGAAAGAGCCCGATGTACAGAAGCCCAGACAAAATGGCCTGCAAGGCGTAGTGACGAATTGATATCGCGTCGTGATACAGCCCGATATTTCGAACGATCCCTTCAACCTGCTGTTCATCTCCCCGCCAGACCGTACCGGTTACGAGCTGGTAGAGCCCCATGCCGATTGGAATGATGCCGGCCACGAT
>JANNRD010000641.1:0-3960 GCA_031401095.1 Acidobacteriota bacterium | reverse complement strand
CAAGAAACAGCAAACTGAGAATGTAATAAGCTTTGGCTCGTGTCTCCATCAGAATCTCACTCCTGTGGTCATTTGTGAAGTTACCTTGATAAGGGCGCTGTCCCTCAGGGGCACCGGCGCTTGAGGTGGAATCAGGTCCGGCCGACTGCGGAGAACCGCATTCACAGCCCATTATTAGCACAAAATCCGGCGGCTGCGCCAATGGTGACGAATCGGGGCGCCAGGAAATCTCGTTGACTTTTGTGGCTACTTGAAAGAACATCCCTACCGGTGAGCGCGCCTCACCGCGGGCAAAGCAGTACGCGAGAGGGAGTTCACCGATTCCTTCCGTCATTGAGATTGGACTCGGCTAGGTTCCTTGACTGGCTAGCCCGAGCACTCGTCTAAAGGCCTCTACGCAGCTTGACGGTGGTCGCCCGCTCGGGGGGAGAGCGACTGCTCTGCGTAATTCCAAGGCTCTGTGTCTTTCTAGCGATGGGTGATCAGATTACCTCACAAGAAACTCCAGCCGCGCTTAATATCGCGATCGTCGGCGCCGGCTACTGGGGCGCCAACTATGTCCGGATATTCAGCGAGCTAAAGACCACACGAGCAGTGGCTGTATGTGACCTCAGCGAAGATCGGTTGGCTCTTATCCGTGGCCGGCATCAGTTGGTACGAACGACGCGGAATCTGGAGGAGATTCTTACCGATAAGTGGGTTGATGCCATAGTAGTTGCCACTCCTACTTCCACTCACTTTTCGATCGCACAACAGTGTCTCCGGGCTGGGAAACACGTACTGATCGAGAAGCCGCTGACGGCAAGCGTCGAGGAGAGCAGGACGCTGATTGAAGCAGCCGCCAGCTTGGGGCTTGTGCTAATGGTGGGTCACACATTCCTCTTCAACGCCGGTGTCCGTAAGGTCAAGCAGATTGTCTCAACTGCAGACTTTGGGAGAGTCTACTATTTACACGCGACGCGCACGAACATGGGACCTGTTCGACAGGATGTGAACGCAATCTGGGACCTCGCCTCTCACGATATCGCCATTTTCAATTATCTGCTGGATTCAAATCCCGAGTGGGTCAGCGCGGTTGGCGCGCGTGTTCTCGGCACGAGTCGCGAGGACGTTGGCTTTGTCACACTTGGCTATCCGCAGGGCGTCATCGCCAACGTTCATGCCAGTTGGCTTGACCCCAACAAGGTGCGAGAACTGGTTGTAGTTGGGAGCCATCGCCGTGTTGTTTTTGACGACCTCAACAACCTGGAGCGGGTTCGTGTCTTCGAGAAGGGTGTGTCTCCGTCTGAGCTTGAGGCTGATGGATACGGTGAATTCCGACTGCTGGTGCGTGACGGAGACATCGTTAGTCCCCAGATCGAGGCCAGCGAACCGCTCAGAAATCTGTGTCATCATTTTCTCGAATGCATCAAGCGGGGTGACCAGCCGATAACGGACGGCTGGAATGGATTGGCGGTGGTCCTGGTCTTGTCAGCAATTGATCGGTCGCTGGCGCTCAATGGCGCACCTGTTGAGGTGCAGCCTATTGCGGCGCTCGCTGGGGTATCATAGATGATCGAAACTGAGTTGGTGGATCTGGGTGAGAACTGCCATCGTGACGAGGGTGTGATTTTGGGCTATTGCAGCGGACGCAATATCGAAGTCTCGCCTGCTCGCATCGGCAATCACGCTCATATCCGCTCCAACACGGTGATTTACACGAACACTCAGATTGGGGCGTACCTCGAAACCGGGCATAATGTGGTCATCCGCGAAGAGAATGTGATTGGCGACCACTTCAGTATCTGGAATAACTCGACCGTCGACTATGGATGCAAGATCGGCAGTCGCGTCAAGATTCACAACAACGTCTATGTCGCCCAGTTGACAACGATCGAAGACGATGTCTTCCTCGCACCCGGAGTCATGACTGCAAACGACCCGCACCCAATCTGCGCCAAGTGCATGCAGGGGCCAATCCTCAAGCAAGGATGTCGGATAGGTGTCAACGTGACCATTTTGTCGCACGTGACAATCGGCGAGGGGGCGCTCATTGGGGCGGGGAGCGTCGTTACAAGCGACATCCCGGCCTTCTCAGTGGCTTACGGCAATCCAGCCCGCCCTCACAAACATGTCGATGAGTTGACTTGCCAGTTTGATCTGACAATCCCCTACATCGGAGGCAAGGATGTCCTCACGAGAGAGCGCGAAGCACGAAAAGTGGAGTGACGCACGCCTGGTCCCAAACAGACCGAAAGAGGCCAGCTACTGTGACCGCTCAGGCAGGATGAATTGATGCGTACGCAAACACCGCCCCTCCAGGAGTCTCGCGTTGCCAGACCCGTTCGCAACCACGATGTCCTGGTGTCCATCTTTGTCTACAACGAGGGCGATCGATGGAAGCAGACGATGGATCGCTTCCCTGCTATTCGATCCTACGACCTCCTCGTCGTTGATGATGGAAGCACGGACGGATCGCTGGACGGCATGGATCGGTCAAACCTCAGTGTGCATCGCAACGAACGCAATCTTGGTCTTGGAGCCTCGATAAAGCGTGCGTTCCGATACGCACTCGATCACGGCTACGAGACCATCGTCATTCTCGCCGGAAATGGCAAGGACGATCCGAATGAAATCGACCGTCTCCTGCGACCGATTCTGAGCGACGAGGCTGATTTCGTACAGGGCTCGCGATTCCTCGAGGGCGGAGCATACGGCAATATGCCGTTCCATCGATTGATCGCGACAAAGTATTTTCACCCACTCCTCTTCTCACTCCTTTCTGGCCGACGGGTCAGCGAAAGCACGAATGGTTTCCGGGCTTTGAGGTCCGCGATTCTGAGGGATCCGCGTATTGACTGGGAGCAAGACTGGCTAGACCAGTATGAGCTCGAACAGTATGTTCACTTCAAAGTAGTCCGTTTTGGATACAGACGTGTTGAGGTCGCTGTCAGCAAGGTCTACCCAACCAAAGGCCGTGGCTACACAAAGGTCAAAGCGATCACAGGGTGGTGGAGCATGATTAAGCCCTTGGTCTATCTGGCCTTGGGCATCAGGCGCTGAGACACTGACGACGAATCATTTGGAGTTGGAACGATGAGAGCCTTAGTCACAGGCGGCGCCGGATTCATCGGCTCGCACATCGTAGACCTGCTGCTGAGCCGAGGCTATGACGTGCGTGTCTTTGACAACCTAGAGCTGCCAACGCACGCCCTGGGAGTCCCGGCTTACCTCTCGCCCGAGGCCGAGTTCATCCAGGGAGATATGCGTGACCCCGATGCCCTGGCTGCTGCCCTTCATGGCGTTGATGTCATTTTGCACCAAGCGGCAACAGGGGGCTTCACAGCGCATTTCGCCAATTACATTGCCTGCAACTCGCTGGGAACGGCCCTGATGCTTGAAGTCATCCGCGACGGCAACCTGCCGGTGAAGAAGATTGTCGTTGCCTCGTCGATTGCCGTTTATGGCGAAGGCAAGTATCGGTGCGCCGAACACGGAGTGACCTTCCCAACACCACGTCCCATTGAGCAGTTGGAACGATGCGAGTGGGAGGTGCGGTGCCCGGAGTGCGATGAGGAGCTCTCTCCTCTATTGACCGACGAGCACACTCCAGTTGAGCCAGCCACGGCCTATGCGATCAGCAAGTACGATGAGGAACGGCTCGCGCTTGTTTTCGGCAGACAGACGGGAATACCGACCGTCGCATTGCGCTACTTTGTTACTTTTGGAGCACGCCAATCGGTTCACAATCCATACACCGGGGTCTGTTCGATCTTCTCAACACGACTCTTGAACGGCCTGCCGATCATCATCTACGAAGATGGCCATCAGACCAGGGACTTCATCTACGTCACTGACGTCGCGCGCGCCAATCTCTTTGTGCTGGAGGAGCCATCGTACAGGTGTTCGGGTCGCGCAGTCGCTTCGCGATGCTCGGCAGATGCGGGCCGGTAGAGTGGAGTCGCCTGTTTCTGATCAGCC
>JANNRD010000640.1:0-2357 GCA_031401095.1 Acidobacteriota bacterium | reverse complement strand
CATGAACAAGTACGAGTTCCGAGGTGACTCGGCGCTCATGATCATCATCAGCTTACCGACGGCGATTCCGACTGCCGTCGCGGGATTCGCGCTGCTCCTGCTGTGGGGACGAAATGGGCTGCTCGGTCAGTTCCTTGAGCAGACCGATGTGCGGATCATGTTTACGACGGCAGCGATCATTCTGGCCAACATCTTTGTCACGTTCCCACTAGCGTTTGGCGTTATCAAACCGGCGCTCGACAATCTCGACGTCAGTTACGAGGACGCGGCGGAGACGATCGGGGCGAATCGCTGGCAGACATTTCGCTATGTCGTGCTCCCAAGTCTGCGCGGCGCGATCATCACCGGAGCGCTGCTCACGTTTGCCCGTTCGGTCGGAGAATTCGGGTCGACCATCATGGTCAGCGGCAACCTCGCGATGAAGACGCAAACGGCGCCGCTTTACATTTACACCAAGTTCAATGAGGGAGACGTCGAGAGCGCCAACGCCATTGCGGCGGTCCTGGCGATCATCTCGTTTGCGATCTTCTCATTGATTATCTTTTTCCGAAATCGCCTTGAGCGATGAAATGGAGTACCCTTTTCCATGGTCGCTGAAAATGGGTGAGGTGAGCGATGGCGAGAGAAGTCGTATCGATATTTCCAGAGAGTCAGGGATATCTCGGACGGGAACCAGATCCCACCGCGACGCTGTGTGTCAGGAGGCTGACAAAGCGGTTTGGTGATGAGCAGGTGCTTGACGACGTCAGCTTTTCCGTGGCTGATGGCGAGAGCCTCGTCCTCCTCGGTCATTCCGGGAGCGGGAAGAGTACGACCCTGCGTCTGATTGCCGGTCTCGAGGTCCCGGATGCTGGCGAGATTTTTCTGCACGGCAAGCGCGTTGAACATCTTCGCGCGCGGGATCGCAATGTCGGCGTGATTTTTCAGCAGTACGCGCTCTTCCCGCGCATGACGGCTGCCGAGAATATCAGTTTTGGCTTGCGGATCAGGGGCGTCAAATCAAAGAAGCGAGCCGATGTCGTCGAGCGCATGCTCTCGATGGTCAGCCTTTTGGATCAGCGCGACAAGTATCCGTGGCAGCTCTCGGGTGGCCAGCAGCAGCGTGTTGCGATCGCGCGCGCTCTCGCGTACGAACCCGATGTCCTGCTCTTTGATGAATCCTTCAGCGCCCTCGATCCGCAGACTCGCGTCGGATTGAGACGGGAGATTCGTTCACTCCTGCGTCAGCTTCGCGTGCCGGCCCTCTTTATCACCCACGATCAGGAGGAGGCTATGGAGCTGGGTGACGCGATCGCGATTCTCAATCGCGGACGTGTCGAGCAGATCGGGACTCCCGATGATGTCTACAATGATCCACAGACCGAGTTTGTCGCGACTTTTCTCGGAGCGGCCAACGTCATCGCCGCACGTTTGGTTCGCGGCGCAATCGAAATCGACGCTGACCGGACACTGCCGGTTCCTGGCAGTTTGCGGCAACTGGCCGAGAACGTGAAGGTTGTTTTTCGCCCCGAGGACGTAGTACTTGGCACGCCGACCGGGCTGGTTGAGACGCCGTTTCATTTAGGACGCGCTGAAGTTCTCGAAGCGTCGTTTTCCGGAGCGGTCGAATCGCTCATGATCCGGTTGCTGACAAAGGGGAACTCGGGGGGCTCGCCGGGGACAGCGTCGCGATATCAGACCGGGGCTTTGCAGACCAGCACGGCGGCGGGCGGAATCGTCATCAAGATAATGCGCACAAAATGGGATGCGCGAAGACTGAAACTGAAGACCGGCGATCTGGTCTCAGTCGGGCTCAAGACGTTCAAGATGTTGCGTGATTAGCCCCAGCTTGGCATGTTTGCGAAAAGGCGCACTCTTAGCAGGCATGCCGATCTGGGGCTTGGGGTTCCCGGTGCCTGCGGAGACGACCATGAGACCTGCTCCTCACTTGGGATGGCCAAGTAAATCGCTGCTAAGACCACTTCTTGTTCTTTTTCTCGTCACCTTCCTTGCGCAAGCTCAGCAGCCTCCTCACGAGGCTGGAGTCTTTCGTGAGCCCGATCTGGTTGACCTTCAACCACTCGATGCGAAGATCCATCTCGAGATTCGCTACGCGACCGCCAATAACTTCATGGGCCGCGCCGTCTACAGTCAAGCGCGCGCCTTTCTTCAGCGGCCTGCAGCAATGGCTCTGCTTCGAGCGCATCGCAACCTGCAGAAGCATGGATACGGGTTGCTTATCTTCGATGGCTATCGGCCATGGGCAGTAACCAAGGTGTTTTGGGATGCGACTCCGGCCGACAAAAAGGTCTTTGTCGCCGATCCAAGCAAAGGCTCCAAGCATAACCGCGGATGCGCGGTCGACCTGTCGCTCTACG
>JANNRD010000639.1:0-9185 GCA_031401095.1 Acidobacteriota bacterium | reverse complement strand
ATCGAAATCCACGCGCCGTCTCATCCGTCACGCAGAAGAGTTCCCGCAGATGCGCACATTGTGTGCAGGAAAGAGAGCTAAATGAAGTTAGCTGCCATCGACTGGGCGATCATTGGAGTCTACTTTGTCATCAGCCTTGCCATTGGTCTCTATTTCACAAAACGCGCGGGTCAGAGTACCTCCGAGTACTTTCTCGGCGGTCGGTCAATTCCGTGGTGGTTGGGCGGGGTCTCGATCGTCGCAACAACCTTTTCGTCCGACACACCGCTGCTGGTCACTGGGATCACGGCACGTGGCGGGATTGCAGGCAACTGGGTCTGGTGGGCTTTCGTTCTTTCGGGGATGCTGACGGTGTTTTTCTTCGCGCGCCTGTGGAGGCGAGCAAACGTCATGACTGACGTTGAGTTCACGACCATTCGCTACTCCGGCAGTTCAGCCAATTTTCTGAGAGTCTTTCGCGCGCTCTATTTGAGCATTCCGATCAACGCCATCGTGACCGGCTCCGTCACCCTCGGAATGGTGAAGATTCTCAAGGCGACAGTCGGTATCGACGAGTGGGTAGCGGTCCTTGTCTGCTTCGGGATGACGTCGCTGTACTCGACACTCGGCGGTTTTCTCGGCGTCATCTGGACCGATTTCTTTCAGTTCTTTCTGGCAATGGTCGGGTCGATCGGACTCTCATATTACTCGGTCCGAGCCGTTGGTGGCATCAGCGCGATTCCGGCTGGTCTCGAACGGCATTACGGTGATTCAGCCGGGAGCCTGCTGAGCTTTGTGCCGCAGGGGGAGAGCGCCTACCTCCCTCTCATCGCACTGGCCGTCTTCCTGGCGGTGCAATGGTGGGCGGTCTGGTATCCCGGGGCAGAGCCCGGTGGAGGAGGTTATGTGGCGCAGCGGATGTTTGCTTCGAAGGACGAGAAGTCCTCTCTGCTGGCGACTCTCTTCTTCAACGTTCTGCACTACACGTTGCGTCCGTGGCCGTGGATTCTGACCGCGCTCGCGTCGATGATCTACTTCGCGGGAAACGCCGAGGTAAAAGCCGACCCCGAGTTCGGGTATGTCAAGATGATGGTCGAGGTCTTACCGATTGGGTGGCGTGGCGTCATGGTCGCTGCCATGCTCGCTGCATACATGTCGACGGTGGCAACTCAACTTAACTGGGGGGCCTCATATCTTGTTAATGATGTTTATCGGGCCTACCTCAAGAAGGGTGCCAGCGAACTTCACTATGTCGGCGCATCGCGTCTTGCCTCGGTGGGAATCATGCTGCTCACCGGGTTGGTTGCTCTCAAGCTGGGCAAAGTGACAAGGGCGCTCGATATACTCTTATCGATTGGCGCAGGGACGGGGCTCGTCCTGATCCTGCGTTGGTACTGGTGGCGCATCAGCGCCTGGTCGGAGATCTCAGCGATGATGGCCGCAGCAATAGTCTCTCTCTCGCTGCAGTTCTTTGTCGGACCTCAAGGGTTTGGACTGAGCGATAGTCCGCGCGATGGTCAGGTATTCTTCGCCTACTCCCTGCTGATTACTACCGCCGCTGTGACAGTCGTGTGGTTGGCCGTCACTTTCCTGACGAAGCCAACAGATCAGGCAACGCTGATCGCTTTTTATCGACGAACCCGTCCGAGCCGCAGGGGCTGGACGGCGATCGCGCTGTTAGCGCCCGACGTCAAGCCATCGGGTGGCGCTGGCGTGAGGGTCGTCGAATGGGTGCTCGGGTGTACGATGATCTACTTCTCCCTCTTCGGCGTTGGTGCGATCGTTTTCGGCCAATACCTGCGAGGTGCGGTCTTCATCGCCGTCGCCCTCGCCGCAGGCTATGGAGTCCTTCTCGGCTTCCAGCGAGAGAACAAGCTTCAGCAGGGTGTGTGAACCCCATTGGCGTCCAGCTGCAGGCACACTCCCGATTTGCCAGCGCGAGCCGCGCGCCGCTATAATGCCTTTTGAGTCTTTGCACACGAGAGCCAGTCAACGCGCCTACCGATCGTTTAACTGATTATGTCAATCAACCTCAAAGGCATTATTGCGGCCCTTCCGACACCCTTCACGGAGGCGGGTGAACTCGCACCCGACAAGTTGACAGCAAATCTCGAGAGTTGGAATCAGACAGATTTGCTTGGGTATTTGATTCTTGGGTCCACCGGAGAATTCCCACATCTGACGATCGACGAGCGCCTCGCGGTCATCGAAACGGTCCGTGACGCGACGCCGCCCGAGAAGCTGGTCCTCGTCGGGACCGGCGAGCTATCGACTCGAGGGACAATTGAGACAACCCGCCAGGCAGCCGATCGTGGTGCGGATGCCGCCGTCGTCGTGACCCCGTTCTACTACAAGCGGCTGCTTGATGAGGATCATCTGGCAGCGCATTATCTGCGCGTCGCCGATCACGCTTCGATTCCAATCCTGATCTACCTCATCCCCCAGTTTTCGGGAGTCTATCTTCGACCGGAGACCATTGCCCGGCTCGCCGAGCACCCAAATATCATCGGGCTGAA
Source organism: Acidobacteriota bacterium (assembly GCA_031401095.1). Taxonomy (GTDB): domain Bacteria; phylum Acidobacteriota; class Blastocatellia; order RBC074; family RBC074; genus JANNRD01. Next base: position 6,690 of record JANNRD010000639.1, on the reverse strand, counting down.
GGATAGTTCGGGTGACCTGCCTGCGCTGGAAGACCTCTTTCGCATGGTCAACACGGATGAGTTCAATATCCTCATGGGTGCGCCGACTCTCCTCAAACAAGCACTCGAAGCAGGCGCCGCCGGTGGCGTGCTCGCTGTCGGATGCATCGCTCCAAACACCTGTGTCGCGCTCGAGCGCTCTTGTCGCAGCGGTGAAGGCGGTCGGACGGAGAGACTGCAGGAGCGTCTGTCGCGCCTTTCGCGGAGGACGACCGCGAATGGAATCGGCTACGTCAAAGCCGCCCTCGACCTCATCGGACTCTACGGTTACCTGCCGCGCTCACCACTGCCATCACCGACGCTGGAACAGAAGGCAGAGATCGCAGCAGCCATTGAGGAGAGCGGCTTCTTCGAGCGCGAAAGCGAGACTTCGACATGGACCGAGCTGGTCGAGCCGGGGGACTCCGAGTACACCGACTGAATCCAGAAAGAGCGATCAACAGATCATGAGCGAGAACGCGATCAGCTTTCGAGATATTCCGAAGACGACCCGGCTCTTTCAGGACTTCCTTTATGACTTCGAGCGCGTTTCGCAGTTTTACGAATCGCCCGGTCAGAATGGAGCGTCGCTCGCGGAACGCGCAGCGCGGATCATTTCTCACTCTTATCCGCGAGCTGAAATCGCTGACGTCCTGACAGAGCAGAATCGCGTTGCTGGTGCTGGTCAGGAAACGCTTTCGAGTATCGAACGGCTGCGACAGCCCGATTCTGTCGTAGTCATTACCGGACAGCAAGCCGGTCTCTTTTCAGGACCACTCTTCACCCTCTACAAGGCGTTGACCGTCGTTAAACTGTCCGAGCAGCTCCGGGCCGACGGTGTTAATGCGGTCCCGATGTTCTGGATCGCGAGCGAAGATCATGACCTTGCTGAGGTGAACCACTGTCGCGTCGTCAATCGTGAGGGGCAACTCGTCACGATTTCATACACGGCGGGCGCTCCGGGCGAACGCAAACCGGTGGGCCACATTCGGCTCGGCGATGAGATCAACGAGAGCATCGCAGAGTTGATTGGAGCGCTGCCGGAATCCGAGTTTGTCTCGCGACTGGCCGGGGATCTGCAGCAATCGTATCAGCCGGGAACCGGCTTCGCTGAAGCGTTCGGCAAGCTGATGATGCGGCTTCTCAGGCAATTTGGGGTGGTTCTCATCGATCCACTTGATGACCGCGTCAAGGAGATCGCAGGGTCGATCTACCGTCAGGCACTCGCGCGGACACCTGAGTTCGCGGCAGCGATTGTCACGGAGAGCCAGAAGCTGGAAGCGGCCGGCTACCACGCCCAGGTTTTTGCGAGCGCGGAATCAGTCCCACTCTTCCTGCTCGAAGACGGGAGACGGACCGCTCTGCAGCGTGGCGACGACGGGTTCTTCTATCTCAAGGGCGCAGACAAGAGGATAGCCGCGACTGAACTGCTCGAATCGGTCGAATCGTGTCCGAGTTGCTTCAGCCCGAATGTGACACTGCGACCGATTGTCCAGGATTTCCTTCTGCCGACTGTCGCGTATATCGGTGGCCCGGCTGAGGTCGCCTACTTCGCCCAGCTCCGGCCCGCCTACAGTCTTCTCGGGCGAATCGAGCCCGTCATTTTACCGCGCGCAAGCCTGACCTTGATCGAGAAGCGGCATGCCAAGACGCTGCAGAAGCACGGCCTCGAGTTTACCGACCTCTTCGCGGGTCAGCAGGAGACGACAGCGAAGGCCGTTGAGCACAGCGTCGACGCAAGCACGGCAGCGATGTTTGAGGAGACTGAGCGCGTCTTTCAGGAGCAGATTGAGAAACTACGTGATCTGTTGACCAAGGTCGATCCAACACTCGCCGAAGCGCTCAAGGGTGGGCGCGAGAAGATCCTTTACCAGTTGACCCATCTGAAGAGCCGCTTCATTCACAATCGCACCCAGAGAGACGCGACGACTCTGCAGCAGATTGAACGTCTCTTTGCCATCCTCTATCCGAACAAGACCCTTCAGGAGCGCGAAATCAACGCCAGTTACTTCCTCGCACGCTATGGCTATCAGTTGATCGATCGACTCTATGAAGAGATCGAGCCCTTCTCGACCGAGCACAAGTTAGTCTATTTGTGAGGAGGCGGGGACGGAAATGGCTTGGCAGCATTGCTCTCTTTGCCACTCTGCGTTCTTGCGTTTTTTGCGTTGAACAGGCTCCGATAGCTGGTATTTCAACGCAAAGACGCAAAGGGGGACTCTTTAGTCGGACTCTCGCAGAGCCGTTTCGATGGCGCCCTCTCTGATCATCTCGAGGAATGCGCGTGCTGCCTGCGAGAGCGAATACTCGCGACGGTAGACGATGCGCAGCGCCTTCTCGATCTTCATACCCTTGACGGGGACCTCGATCAACTTCCCTTTGAGGACCTCTTGACGGACAACCAGCCTCGGGAGGATGGCAACTCCGGCCTGCCTCTCGACGAAGTCCTTGATCGTCTCGATCGTCGCCAGCTCGATCGAGATATTGAGCTTTGTTCGATGCTGGGCGAAGAGCTCGAAGATTCGAGCTCGCGATGGAGTCTTGACGTTGTGAGCCACAAACCGCTCCTCACCGAGCTCGCGGACTGTGACGCTCTCCCGTTTCGCCAGACGATGCCGTGGATCAACGACGAGCACCAACTCGTCTCGAAAAACCTCCATCGACTGCAGCGACGGGTGCATTGGATCGAATGAAAGAAAACCAAAATCCAGATTGCGTTCGAGAACCTCCGATGGAATTCGCTCGGAGATGTTTCGATAGACCTCGATCTTGATCTCCGGGAAGCGGTGTCGATAGGCGAGTAACAAAGGCGGCAAGAGATAGAGCGACGTACTCTCGTTCGCCCCGATGCTCAGCCGGCCGCGGTGCATTCCGCGGAGCTCCCCAACCGCGCTCAGCGCTTCATCCCGGAGGTTGATCATGCGTTGCGCGTAGGAATGAAGAATCTTGCCAGCCTCAGTCAGGGTCCCAGCCTTGCTCGACCGGTCAAAAAGAGTCTCACCCAACTCTTCCTCAAGCCGCTTGATGGCGATACTGATCGCCGGCTGCGTCCGCGACATCTTCTCCGCGGCCCTGGAGAAACTCTTCTCCTGCGCAATATGCAGAAAAATCTCAAGCTGCGGTAAATCCATTTCTCAGCCCGCCTCCCCTCTTCATCCCTGCCGAGCTCGCCCGGTTCAATCAATCTCACAACCCTACATCGCTATAAACGAGACTTATACTGTTGTAAAAATAATAAAATTTACAACATTTGGCAAGGATGATAGGATGGCCGGACTTGAAGTGGGGAGAGGTGCATTCGGTGAGGGGCAAGCGTGCATTTGGCGGCGGGCGCGAGAGGGCAAAGGAGAAGTCGAATGAGCACAGATCGGGTATTGGTATTTGACACGACACTGCGTGATGGGGAGCAATCGCCTGGCTGCAGCATGAATCTTGAGGAGAAGGTCCGGATGGCGCGGCAGTTGGATGCGCTTGGGGTCGACATCATCGAGGCGGGGTTTCCGATTGCATCCGATGACGACCACGCCGCGGTACGTGAAGTAGCCCGCGTTTGTCGTCGACCCGTGATTGCCGCGCTCTGTCGAACTACCGAAGAGGATATTGAACGCGCATGGTCCGCCCTCTCCGATGCTGCCCGTCCCCGCATCCATACCTTTGTCGCTACCTCCGACATTCATCTTCAGTACAAATTGCAGAAGAGCCGGGAAGAGGTGCTTGAGATGGCCTGCAAGGCTGTCCGCCTCGCGAAGGGGTTCACTGACGACGTCGAGTTCTCGGCCGAGGACGCGACCAGAACCGACCTCGACTATCTCTGTCAGATCATCGCAGCGGTGATTGACGAGGGCGCGACAGTCGTCAACATCCCCGATACGGTCGGCTACACGATACCGTCCGAGTACGCGACCATCATGACAACGCTCAAGCAGCGCGTGCCCAACATCGATCGTGCGGTTATCAGCGTTCATTGTCACAACGACCTCGGTCTTGGAGTTGCCAACACTCTGACGGCGATCGCGCATGGGGCTCGCCAGGTCGAGTGCACGATGAATGGAATTGGCGAACGGGCGGGCAATGCCTCGCTTGAAGAAATAGTCATGGCCCTGCGCGTCCGCAAGGACCTCATGCCATTCGAGACGGGAATCGTCACCGAAGAGCTATATCGCGCGAGCCAGTTGCTCTCGAACATTACCGGAGTCGTCGTCCAGCCCAATAAGGCGATTGTCGGCAAGAACGCTTTTGCGCACGAAGCTGGAATCCATCAGCACGGCGTCATCAAGAACCGCATCACCTACGAGATCATGACTCCGGAATCGGTTGGGGTTAAGACGAACAGCCTCGTGCTCGGGAAGCATTCAGGAAGACACGCGCTCAACAAGAAGTACGAGGAAATGGGCTACGAGCTTTCACGTACTGATCTCGACAAGGCCTACAAGCTTTTCAACAAGCTGGCGGATCAGAAGAAGGAGATCTTCGAGGAAGACCTGCTCGCCATTCTGCAGGATGGATTTACCCAGATCCCGGAACGGTTCAAGCTGCGTGCCGTCCAGGCAACTGCCGGGACATCGACATTGGCGACTGCGCTGGTCAGCATCCAGGACGTTTCGAGCGACGAAACAAAGACCGAAACCGCGTCCGGTGATGGACCGGTAGCTGCGGTCTATGAGGCAATCGACCGCATCACGGGTCTCAAAGGGAAACTGGTCGATTACACCGTGCGTTCGATCACAGCCGGCACCGATGCTGTCGGTGAAGTCTTTGTTCACGTCGAATTTGATGGCACTTCCTACACCGGCAAGGCCGCAAGTACCGATATCGTGGATGGCAGTGCACGGGCCTATCTAAACGCACTCAACAAGGCGGTCTACGCGCGCGAGCGGAAGCAAGCTCTCGTGACTACAACTATCAGCGCGTAGGAACTGGCAACGCGTCGGGACTGGCAACGCGTCGGGACTGGCCTGGACCACGTTGGCGATTCAGCAAGATATGAAATTCAAGATTACAGTCCTGCCGGGCGATGGCATCGGCGTTGAAGTGACGAGAGAGGCGGTAGCCTGTCTCGAGACGGTCGCCGAGAGATTTGGGCACACATGCGAGTTGACGACGGCGCTCATCGGTGGTGCTGCTCTCGATGCGCGGGGCGTACCGCTCCCGGACGAAACGCTCGAGACATGTCTCAAGGGCGATGCGGTCCTGCTTGGTGCCGTCGGTGGACCACAGTACGACGCGAATCCGCCGGCGCTAAAACCTGAGACCGGCCTCCTCGGGCTGCGCCGCGGACTGGGGGTTTATGCCAATCTCCGCCCGGCTTTTCTCCACGACTCGCTGATCGACGCATCGCCGATCAAGGCGGAGATCATCCGCGGAACGGATCTGCTGATCGTCCGCGAACTCGCTGGTGGTCTCTACTTTGGCGAGCCTCGAGGGATCGAGGAGGGGCGCGGGCTGAACACCATGGTCTATACCGCATTTGAAGTCGAGCGTGTGACGAGGGTCGCCTTCGAGATCGCGCGCGGACGACGAAAGAAGGTAACCTCAGTCGATAAGGCCAACGTTCTTGAGAGTTCGCAGCTCTGGCGCAAGGAAGTGATCCGGGTCGCGCGCGATTATCCAGATGTCGAGCTCGAGCACGGCTACGTCGACAGTTGCGCCATGGCTCTCGTGACGCGTCCACGAAGCTTCGACGTCATCGTCACGGAGAATCTATTTGGAGACATCCTCAGTGACGAGGCGGCGGTCCTCACCGGCTCACTGGGGATGCTTCCTTCGGCGAGCATTGGTGGCAAGGTCGATCTCTATGAACCAGTCCATGGCTCGGCGCCGGACATCGCCGGCAAGGGGTTGGCCAATCCGCTTGGTGCGATTGCCTCGGTCGCCATGATGCTGCGTTACACCTATAAGCTTGAGGAAGAGGCGTCTTCGATCGAAGCTGCCATCCGGCGAACACTCGATGCCGGTTACGGAACACCGGATCTTGCTGGGATCGCGCATCCGGTGAGCACAACCGAGCTTGGGGCGATGGTGCGCCGGCAGATCGCGGCGGCGGCAAATGCTGCTTGAGAGGCGGCTGACGGGCGCTCATCGTCGGATAAGCAGTGTTTATCGAGGCATAAGAACTATTGAATGGACTGCAGGGATGAGCTTGCCATATACTGACTTGGTCAACTCAATCGAGCTGGAAGACTTATGTTCAATGTGGATTCCCAATTCATCGTCTGCGGCGGGTTCTGCGACCTCGAAGGATCTGTCGTACGGACCGGCCAGGCGGTTACTTCTCTCGCTCTTACAAGCGTCATTATTGAATCCCAGATTATCGCGGTAGCGATTCGACCAAATCCGCTCGCCGCTTCGACGGCCTGAGACAGCAGGCCAGGCAGAAATCGAAGGCCCCGGCGAGCTTACAAGCGCGCCGGGGCTTTTAGTTTTGATAACCATCAAAATAATTCGAGGTGAACTCTCATGAAAATGCGTGGCGCAAGAATTCTCGTCGAGGCACTCCGGTGCGAGGGTGTCGAACATATCTTCGGCTATCCCGGCGGCGCAGTCCTGCACGTCTATGATGAACTCAATCGACATTCAGACCGGCTTAAGCATTACCTCGTCCGTCACGAACAGGGTGCTTTGTTTGCCGCTGCGGGCTATGCGCAGGCGACCGGCAAGACAGGGGTCGCGCTC
>JANNRD010000638.1:0-7598 GCA_031401095.1 Acidobacteriota bacterium | reverse complement strand
GCGCCCGTCGCGGCGGTCGTTTCGACCACCTTGGGCACCGACGGCGACAAGATCCGCCAGTTCGCGTTCGACGCCTCGGCCGACACCTCCTTCGCGTCCGCCAAGCCGCCGACCAAGTCGGCTTGGGCGAAGAAAGCGTCCTCGACACTGTTCGCGTAGATATGTGGAACCCCCCACTTGTCTACGAGAACCTCAACCGGTTGTTTGAGGCCGGAGACCTCCATGGTGTCTTCGCCGCGGCGAAAGACACATCCGCCGATGACCGTCTGCAGCAGCGCTGCGAAGATGAGTGGCGCACAGGCTTTGGGAAACTTCAACATATGGACCCCCGGAAGAGATCACCAGGCCATCGGCGGACGCATTTCTTCTCCCCGGTCGGGCTCATCATGTACATTTGGTTGCGGAACAAATTCCTGAGTCCTCTGAGGTTCGGTTCACGACCTGAGTATAACTCATCGTCGTCCTGACATCTTGTGGCCCAGCAACTCCAGAATGGCGGCAATGTCATAGCTTCAGGCGCGTGTGTCGAGAGGCGCCGGTCAGGTCGAGCACTCCAACTAAAGAGACAGCGGACCTGGTTCCGCTGCGTGGGCAAGTTGTGACACGGCGGACGGCAGGGTACTCTTAACGAACTGAAACAAGCATGCCCAGACGGCTCGGAGACCGTATTATCGGCCTGGTTGGCATACAGCCGCTGGGCTGATTGCTATAATTGATGACCGCCCGATCGATGACGGGAGTGACGTAGATGAATGGCGAAGCAGGAGTCCTACTTTCGACTGACCTCAGCGTCGAACAGGCAGTGCCTTATTTCCTCTGGGACGAGCCGATGACGGTGGTCGAATTCCGGCAGCGGTTGCAGACCGCTTCGCCCGCCGAAGCGACGCGGTTGTTAGCAAAACTGTTGCGCGAAGCACGCGACACGGATGTTTGGCAATTCGTCTCGCCTGCCGAAGTCTGGCGGCGCTGGCCCGCACTGGCGCCTCAACTGGGCCGCCGCCGGGGCTTCTGGCAGTTTCTCTTGAGCCAATGGCAGAGAGAGGGACTGCTTGGCTAAGCACCAACTAAGCGCGCTGCAACTGGATTTTCTAAGGGCCTTTTTCAGCCGTGAAGACCGCTTTTTCCTTACGGGCGGAGCGGCCCTCGTCGGGTTTTATCTGGGCCATCGCGAGACCAACGACCTCGCTCTGTTCACACTCGAAGATGCACTGACTGAGGGGATGGCGGTCGTTGGCGAAGTTGCGCGGGAAATGGGGGCAACGCTTGAAGCCATTCAAACCGCGCCAACTTTTCGGCGTCTGCTGTTGACGCGCGGCGCTGAAGCGATCGTCATTGATCTGGTGCGTGAATATGTCGCCCAGACACAGAAGGAGAAGCCACGAGTCAACGGCATCCGCGTTGATCCGCCGCAGGAAATTCTAGCCAACAAGCTTTGCGCGCTGCTTTCGCGTTCGGAAATCCGCGATCTGGTCGATGTGCGCGCCCTGGAATTGGCAGGCTATCGGATGGAAGACGCGCTCGGCGCGGCAGCCGCCAAGGACAGCGGCCTGACGCCCGCGCAGTTGGCCTGGGTACTTAGCCAGATCCAACTGGGTGATGACCTGCGGCCACCGGGCGGAGTGGTGGTCGCAGAGTTACGCAGCTATCTGGCTGAATTGATTGCCCGGCTAACAAGCACAGCTTTCCCAAAATGAGCGAAACCATATCCCCCGACACGATCATCGGACACGTGAGCGCAACTTGCGGATAGTGGTGCTCATCGGATAATTGGGTGAAGAACTTGTGACGACCGCCATTGGCACAAAACCAGGAAGATACGAGATCCGCCTCCTGATCCGTGTCGGCGGCTGGCTCGAGAGCCCTGAACTGGCGATTCGACGCGTTAAAGAGAGGGTTAGGCTCGGCGGGCATTCAATCGAGGAGACTGCGATCCGCCGGCGCTACTCGCGAGGCCTGAACAACTTTTTTCGACTTTATCAGCCGTTGGCAAATTCGTGGACGGTATATGACAATTCGTCCAGCGCAATTCCGTTACTTGTCGCAGATCAACAAGTGGGAACTCCGCCCCAAATTCATAATGCCTTAGTATGGGAAACGATATGCGAAAAGAAATGCCCAAAATCGATTTAAGAACGGCGACGAATTTATTTGTCGAACACCGGGAAGAGATTCGGGCGGCTTTTGGACGAGCCGTGCGACAAGCATTACTCGAACATAAGCGGGCCGGAAATCCGATCGCGATCTCAGAAAATGGCAGCATCATCTGGATCGCTCCGGAAGATATTAAGACAGATCAAGAGTAGACACGTTTTGAGTGTCGGGAAGTGATAAATAGAATCGCTTGGACCCAATTCGTTCGTTTCGCATTACCGCATCGTCTCGAAGATAGGAGCCGGCGACACCGTTCAGGACTGACGACTGGCCGGTAGTGACACAGCCGAAGATGAATCCCTGACAGTCAGTGTTTTCTAAAACCTGGAGATCGAGCCGCCTCGCCAGGCATAGCCCGGTCGCACACTTGGTCCGGCACTGAGCGCTCTGCCAGATTGAGGAAGTGCGGTTAACGCCCCACCAGGGCGCTCCGCACTGGTGCGGGCATCGGTTGATTCCCCTTCAGCGCTTTCCACAGAATATCGTTCAGTTCGTCGAAGTCCACCAGATCGTATTCTGACCAATCCAGCCGCGCCGAACGCCGTGCACCTTCGCCTGTTGCCGCGTTCTTCGCCAGCAGGTCCACGCGCGCGTCTTCGTGCGTGTAGGGCGTCAGTGTCGGCGTCGTCGTGAATGCGTGATAGAGCGGCGTCGCCAATTCGTCGTATTGCGTCATTGGCGGCAATCCCAAAATCAGTTCCATCGTCCGCACGTATGAGACTGTCGTGTACATCGTGCTTTCCACGATGCCGCCGCGTTTGACATAAGGCGAATAGACCAGGCCGACCGTGCGGCGTGCGTCGACGTGATCGGGACCGTTCTGTGCATCGTCTTCGATGATGAAGATTGCCGTTTCGGGCCAGAACTTCGATTTGCTGACGGCTTCGACAATCATCCCCAGCGCGAGGTCGTTAGACGCGACGCAGGCGGTCGGCGTGAACCGTCCCGCCGTCAATCCGTCCGTGTGATTCTCGCCAAGTGACATGACCATGAAGTTCCACCACTCACCCTGGCTTTCAGCCCGCTGCAACTCATTGATAAAAACCTCTGCAAGTTTTGTGTCGCGCTGACGGCCGCCCGGCACATTTTTGAGCTTAGACCACTCCACGCTCGCGTTCTCGCGCAAGCCGGAAGCACCCGTGAACGTGGGTTCGCTGTCAGGAGACGAACGGAACGACGCGAATTCGCCGTAGCTGCGGTACGTCTTCCCGTGCTTCTTGCAGTTGTCCCACAAATATCCAGCAGGCGAAGCGGTCAGCCGCTCATCAGCCTCAGGCTGGCCACGGCGGCTGTAGCTGTTGACCCAGGCCTTCTGTGTATAGTCGGTCGCGTAAGCCGCATTCGACCATTGGTGGCCGTCCTGCGAAACTTCGCCGTTGCAATAGAGGTTGTCGAGAATGACAGTTTCGCGCGCGAGTTTGTGCGTATTGGGCGTGACGTCGGCACCAAACAGCGTCAGGTTAGGATCACCGTTGCCTTTGCCCAGATCGCCCAGGACCTGATCGTAAGTGCGGTTTTCGCGAATGATGTACAGCACATGCTTGATCTTCGGGAAGACTTCTTTGGTAATGCGGTCGGCGTGCGCCTCATCAATTTGCGCCGCTGGATTCGGAAAGTTGTTCTTAACCTGCGTCGTGTAGGCGGCGAGTTGCGCGCGGTCGGGCGTATCAACGATCGAGAAGGTACCGTCGAGCTGCGAACCGACGTAATCATATGGCTTCTGGGGATCAGGCGAACCAATCTTGTATTCGGTCGCCGCCGGGAAGTTGCCACGCTGGCGCATCCCTCCCTTACTCGTCCCGACAAAAACCTTCCTGCCATCGGGCGAAACGGCGAGGGCAGTTGGATACCAGCCGGTCGGGATGAAGCCCAGTACTTCGGATTCACGAGCGTTGCCGATGTCAATCATCGCAATGTCGTTATTGTCTGCGTTAGCGACGTAAAGCCGTTTGCCATCGTTCGTAATCGCGAGCGCCACGGGCGTCGAACCAACGAGGGCTTTCGGCTCGAACGAAGTGCGAATTGTCTCGATTAACTTGCCGTCGCGAATCACACTGACGGTGTTCGAGCCGGAGTTGGCCACGAACAGGCGCCCGTCTTTGCTGTATGCCAGATCGTTCGGATGACTGCCGACTTTTAGTTTGGCGATCTCCGTCAACGTCGCCGCATTGAGGAGGCTGACCGATTCATCGCCCCAGTTCGAGACAGCGAGTTGCTTACCGTTTGGTGCGAGCGCAGCAGCGTAAGGGCGGTAGCCGACTCTCGCAGAAATCTGCGTTTTGAAATCTGCACCGCTCAATCGGTAGACCGTGTCGTTCTGTGTGTTGACCACATAAAGCGTCTCATCTGCACCATAAGTCAGGCCCGCGACAAAGCGTTCCTTGCCGGTCAGCCCTTCGATTGGCAGCGACGGTCTTGTTTCCAGTTTGCCGCTTGCGAAATCGAGCCGCAGCACAGGCAGCTTCAACGCGTCGAGGATTTCGGCGCTGGCACCGCGCTGTTTCGCCTGCCCAGCGAACTGCTGCGTCAGTTCACCTCCGCCCGAAACAAACAGTTCCCTGGTCTTTGGATTCAGCGCCATCCCGGTCCAGTCCTTGGCGACGTTGACGGTGCTGACGATCTTTTCGCTGGCGACGTCGATCGCATTGACGCTGTGATCGTGCCAGCCCGCGGTATTGACGAACGCGTGTTTGCCATCCGGGCTAACGATGATCTTCATAGCCATATCGCCTGGCAGCGACAGGTGCCGTCCGGCGGGCGTAATACGCCAGCCGACGGGCAACGTAATTCCCTGTCCATCGGCGTTCCTGCCGGGCCGCAGAATGGATTTGAGCTTCTGATAGCCGCCCGCTACGCCAGCGGTCGTAACAGCCAGTAACGCGGCAATGGCAATAAAGGCAAATTTACGCATGTTGTCCCTTTCCGGTCAGTACCGTCCGGTAGTTGATCACTGTCCGTCCAGCCGAGACAGGAATAGTAACCGAAGGCGAGGCCAAATGCAGTCTCGATTTGTGTGGTCAGACACTTGACGAGAATTGTGTGGGTGTGATGAATATGACGTTGCTGGACGGAGCAGTCGATGAGACAAGCTGCCTTCGGCGGAAACACGCCTTCTTTTGATGCTTCATGCGGGTTGATTAACATGTTGCGAGTGCTACGAACGCGCCGATAGACATCGGCCAACCAGGAGTTTCCAATGACGACCGTGAATCGCAGACGTTTCGTGCAGCTTGCCGGGATCGGAACGAGCGGACTGGGTCTGAGCATGCCGCGCTCTACGTTTGGGCGCGCGGCCGAAGCCACGCAAAGCAGTCCCGACGAGGATCAGCGGATCGTCAGATTGAGCGGCGACGGCCTGGGCCTGAATCCGGCGCAATACTCGCGTCTCCTCATGCGCCTCTCGGTGGAGAAGGAGATTGCCACCGACTCATACTCGATTGGCGGCGTCGTCGAGGAACTGGAGACACAGTTTGCGCGGGTCCTCGGCAAAGAGCGTGCGATTTTCTTGCCGACAGGCACCCTCGCAAACCACCTGGCGGTCCGCGCGCTCGCGGGAGGACCGAGCCGCGTGATTGTCCAGGAGGAGAGCCATCTCTACCAGGACGAGGGTGACTGCGCACAAACTTTGAGCAGCCTTACACTCATGCCCCTCGCTCCGGGCCGCTCAACATTCACGGCTGATGACGTTCAGCAGGTTCTCGATCGAACAAAGAGCGCTCGCGTCGTGCCGCGCGTCTCAGCAATCTCGATCGAGACGCCGGTGCGGCGGAAGCAGGGCGAGCAATTCGATCCAGTCGAGCTGCAGAAGATCGTCACCCTCGCACGTCGCGAAGGGGTCAGGTTACACCTCGATGGGGCCCGCCTTTTTCTTCAATCTGCCTATACCGGTCAAAGCGTGGTTGAAAGCGCTCGGCCATTCGACACGGTCTACGTCTCTCTCTACAAGTATTTCAACGCTGCGTCCGGCGCCATTCTCGCGGGTCCGCGCGACCTGCTCGACGGTATGTATCACGTGCGGCGCATGTTCGGTGGAGGTCTCCATACTGTCTGGCCGTTCGCCGTCGTGGCGCTCCATTATCTATCGGGGTTCAGCGACCGGTTCAGCCGAGCGGTGCGGATCTCGGATGACCTGATTCGCAACTTGCGTCAGCACGACGAATTCACGATCGATCGCATTCAAGGCGGCACGAACCTGTTTCGCCTTCGGGTGAGGTCCAGTGATCCCGTCGCATTCCAGAAACGGCTTGCGATGAGGGGTGTCATCTTGTCTGCGCCGCAGCGTGACACCTTCCTCGTCGGTGTCAACGAGACACTCAACAGGATGACGGCGGCTGAGTTGACCGATGCTTTCGTTCGCGCGATGGAACGATCCACCTGACTGACGAATGGAGCCAATGCGTGGACTGTCCGGGCGCCACTGACCTGAATCCACTGGCACCTCCTTCCTGGACCTCGAGGCAGGCAACATGATCAAGACTTCGATTAATGCGCTCGTACTCATAGTTCTTTTCGCACAGCAGCCGCAGCTTTCCGCGAGCAATCCAAAAGGCGCAGAACCGCAGGACATCACCAGGCTACCTCCCCCCATGGTGATGACGACTCAACAGGATCATCAAAGGACTTTGGAGCTTCTCGGTATCACTTCGCTGCGGCGCGGCGCGGATGGCCGAAACTCTGACGCACCGAATGCTGCGAATTACGATGAGTCCAAGGCCAATCCATACCCGAATCTACCGAACCCACTGGTGCTCAGGAACGGGACGAAGGTCACGACGACGAAGATGTGGTGGAATCAGCGACGCCTGGAAATCGTCGAGGATTTTGACCGGGAAATCTATGGCCGCGTCCCAACGAACACACCCAGGGTAAGGTGGGAAGTGACTGACACGACCAGGGAATTAAACGGCGATGTACCGGTTATTGTGAAGCGACTTGTGGGCCACGTTGATAATTCAGCGTATCCGCATATTACCGTCGCCATGCAGGTGGTGTTGACAACCCCAGCCAACGCGACTGGCCCGGTGCCAGTTATCATGGAGTTCGGTTTCGGCGGTCAACCGCGTGGTGTTGCGCCGAGCATTGCTCCAGGTGCAGCGGTGCCGGCGAGTGCTCCTGGTGGAAGTCGTGGTGGCGCCGCACCCACTTGGCAACAACAAGTTCTTACAAGGGGTTGGGGCTATGCCATCATCACCCCCAGCAGCATTCAGGCCGATAACGGCGCAGGCCTGACACAAGGGATCATCGGTCTGGTTAATAAGGGACAGCCCCGCAAGTTGGATGACTGGGGTGCACTGCGTGCCTGGGCCTGGGGCGCCAGTCGCGCTCTGGATTATTTCGAGACCGACAAATCTGTGGACGCCAGGCAGGTTGGCCTCGAGGGCCACTCGCGCTATGGGAAAGCAACGATCGTCGCCATGGCTTACGATCAACGGTTTGCTATCGCCTTT
>JANNRD010000637.1:0-7514 GCA_031401095.1 Acidobacteriota bacterium | reverse complement strand
GACCGGTCGAGCCAGACCGGTTGGATCCTGGGCAAACCCATCGCCCGACAGAGCAACCAGGGCAAGCAATAGACACAATGTAGCCTTCACCCGTTCGACCTTCCTTTGATCAGACCTCGCTGAGATGCTCCACCCTTCCGTCGCTATTGCCGACGCGCTCTCGCTCTCGCCAACGCTGATGGCAACCGTAGCAGTGCTCTGCAAAGAACGGCTGGACGGCCTTCGTAAAAGCGATGCCCCTGTCAGCCGTTTGCGCGTGGCTCACTGGCAACTGCAATCTCAAGCCCGCCAACGCAAACGCGCCCAGCAAAACAATCTTCAGCAAACGCAAGGCAATCGCCATGTTATTGGTCAATCAACCGGTAACTGACAAAGGCCAACTCGCGGCTGTCCGGCGACCAGGACGGGACGTTGATGGTTCCCTGTCCACCAAAGAGCTTCGCCAGTATTTGAATCTCACCACCGCCAACAGGCATCAGCCGTAGCATGACATCCTTGTTTGGCGGGTGCCCCTCGACATCCTTTTCAAACGAAACGAAGACCAGCCACTTGCCGTCAGGCGACGGATGCGCGAACCAGTTGTTGTGCAGGTCATTAGTAATCTGCGTCTGCTCGGTGCCGTCGGGCTTCATCCGCCAGATCTGCATCAAGCCCGTGCGCACCGAATTGAAATAGATGTAACTGCCGTCGGAGGAGTACTCGGGCCCGTCATCCAAACCATCGGCCGTGGTCAAACGCTTCTCTTCCCCGCCTTCCTCTTCGACCGAGATCCTGTAGACGTCAAAGTTGCCATTGCGCTCCGCGCAATAGACCACACTATTTCCATCCGGCGACCAACCGTGCCAGTACGACGGCGCCAACTGCGTGATGCGGCGTGGCGTGCCGCCCGCAATCGGCAGAACGTAAATCAACGAACGCCGCTGCTCCTGCGATTGATCGCTGATCGCCAGCCAATTCCCATCCGGCGAAATGCCGTGATCGTTGTTGCAGCGGGTGGCAAAACCCGTGTCGAGTACTTGTGGTTCCCCGCCGCTGACTGGCAGCTTGTACATCCGGCCGCCTTGATTGAACAGAAAGTATTTCCCGTCGCGCGACCAGTTGGGCGCTTCAAAATGCTCGCGTTTGGTATAGATAACTTTGCGGTCTTTCGATCCAATGGCAATCGTCTCGAGGGTGCTTTCAAGAATTGGTTGAGGGCGCTGCTTGATCTCGACACTGGAAAAGACGGCTTTCTCGATGAGGTTGTTGTCATGTGCGCAGACGCCCAGACCAATGTAGAACGGCGTCGTCAGTTTGATGCGGAACGAGCCGCCCGCTGATTGCAGGGGTTCTCCAGCGCGAGCAATAGACATGAAGACATAATCGCCGCGCTTCTCAAGCTGTATTCGGCTTGGCGTTTTGACATTGGATTGAATCTCGCGGGTCGGGCCGCCTTTGACTTCGCGGTATTGCAGCGAAGTCAGGCCGTCTCCATGAAGCGCCGCATCAGCATAAGGCGAATCGGCATCCAGGCTCTGCCGAATAAGGAGAACCGCTTTGCGATGAGCGTTGCCGCCTGTGCCGAGAAAGCGAATGTCCGCTGCAATCGAGAAGTCGCCCGAAATACGCCGCCACGCATAGTGAAAAGCATCGGTCGTCGCCCACATGTTCTCGCCACCGCCAGCGACCGTATAGCTCTTCTTCGCTTCATCGTATTCGAGCGCGCCGGGCAGCTTGACCGTGCCGATGTCGCGATGGTCTTCAAACAATCCGTACTTGTAATTCGGCTGGTTGGTCTGCGAGGCGATCGGGTCCCAGGGCCACAAAAGCGCGCAACACAGGATCAGTAGGAAGGCAGTTCGTTTCATCGCGGGACCGTTCCTCCACTCCTCGTATGGTATCTCAGTGACACCTTCCTAGAATTTCACTCTTTCGAGGAAACGCAGACTCAGCGGAATTTGCCGTACCGCAGTCGGCGATTCATCTTCAATAAAATAGTACTTCACGCCGGCCTTTTGTGCCGCGCGGAGGATCGCAACGAAGTCCAGCTTGCCTGTTCCCAGCGCGACGTCGTTCTTGACGTCTGATTTGCCAGTCAGCAAGCCAGTCGGCGTCTCTCTCTTCATGTCCTTGACGTGCATGAGCTCGAAGCGGCTCCCGTATTTTTCAAGTAACCTCACCGGGTCTTGTCCCGGATGCGCGATCCAGAAGACATCCATTTCGTAGCGCACGAACTCCCGATGGGTCTCGGCCATCATGAGATCGAAGAGCGTGCCGTTGCCGTGCGGCTGAAACTCGTAGCCGTGCGTGTGATAGAAGAACTTTAAACCCTGTTTGGCAAGCGCTTCGCCTGCGCGATTGAACATCGCCGCCGCTTCACGCGCCGTTTTTTCGTCGAATGGATACTGATGCGGAATCCAGGCGCAGCCGACATATTGCAGCCCCAATGCCCTGGCTTCCGCTGCAATGCCTCCGACGTTGTCGCGGAATCGTTCATATGGGAAGTGGCCGCTGACGGGCTTCAGCCCCTTCGTTGCAAGTTGCTCCCTGAAGTTTTCAGGCGCGATGTTATAGGTCCCCGCTAACTCGACATATTCGATGCCAAAGCCGCGCGTCATATCAATCGTTGCGGGAACGTTGACGGCGAACTGCTCGCGCAAGCTGTAGAGCTGCAGGCCAATGGGCCCCTTGAAAGCTGGACCGGTGCCTGTCGGGTTTTGGTTGAGCATTCCGATATCAGCCAGCCAGTCTTCAAACCGGCGATGCCAGGTACCAAAGGGAATCCCCCCGCGTGGCTTGATCCCACCTGCATGGCCGCCACGGGCATAAATGTGCAAATCGGCCGGAACGTCAACTTTGAATAACGAGCTAAAAAACTCAACGGTCTGCCGCGCGTGAAATGCGTCATCCACACCCGCGCTCGTCAGAAAGGCCGGAGCTGCATCGGCTGGCGCAGTGATATCCATCGGCGACCAGCCGGCATAAACGAGGCCGACAAAATCAGGGCGGCAGCTTTCGCGTTCAATCGGGTCACCCGCATCCAGTTTGCCGCGGTCAAAACGGATGTCGGCGAGCGCGGCCAGTGCGCCGCCCGCGGAAAAGCCCAGCAGACCGACGCGCGTTGGATTGATGCCCCACTCTTTGGCTCGCGCGCGAATAATCCGAATGGCGCGCTGTGTGTCCTGCAACGCTTCGCCTTCGACGGTGTATTTGTAACCTGGTGTTTGCGCCAAGCGGTATTTCAGAATGAAGACGGTCACGCCCAGCCCATTAAGCCATTCATTCAGATCGTAGCCCTCCGTGCCCGTGTTCAATTCGCGATGACCACCGCCCGCGGCAACGATCAATGCGGTGCCGTTCGAATGCCCGGGCGAAGCTGGAAAGACCTCGATGGATGGGTTGTGTATGTTCTTGAATTGTCGAGCCACTTCGCCGGGCCGCGGACTGGGTGGTGTGGTGATCTCTTTTTCGTTGGCACCCTGTAACGTCGGATGACTCGCGGGCCAAAGGTAAATCACTTGCGGCGCGGGTTCTGCAGCACAAGTCATCGCCGAGGCGAGAGCTGACAGTAGCAATAGCAGGCTGAGGGTCTGACGAATCATCGATGGACGATCCTTTCTCATGTGAGCCAATCTGAACGCGAGAAAACCGCCGAAGGCAACCGTTGGCGAGAACGTCGGCCGCCATAGACTGATCGGAATGACCTTAACCTCCTCCTCAGGGTCGCTCCGGTTCCAGGCGATTGAGAACCTCCACTCCAACGGACATTGCCATTCAACTCCTGCCCAGCAATTCCCTGGCGGCCGCCGCCACTTGTTCCGGCTCAAAGCCAAACTTTTTCTGCAGCTCCTTGAGCGGCGCCGAGGCGCCAAAGGTATTCATGCCGATGATTCGTCCTGATGTGCCGACGTAGCGCTCCCAGCCGAAAGTTGAAGCCTGCTCCACGGCAACACGCTCCGGCACGCTCGGTGGCAGGACGCTGTCTCGATACTCCTTCGTCTGATGATCGAAGATGTCCCACGACGGCATCGAGACCACTCTCGAGCGGATGCCTTCAGCGATCAGTTTTTCATGCACCTGCACCGCGAGGCCGACTTCGCTACCCGAAGCGATGAGGATCACTTGAGGGTTGCCCCCGGGGGCGTCGGCGAGCACATAGGCGCCGCGCGCAACCCCAGACGCAGGCGCGTACTTGCTTCGATCCAATGTCGGCATGGCCTGACGCGACAGTACCAGCACGGCTGGCTTATGCTGAAGTTTCATAATGTAACGATAGGCCTCGACAACCTCGTTGGCGTCCCCGGGCCGCAGCGTGACCAGTCCCGGGATAGCCCGCAGCGACGCGAGTTGCTCGACCGGCTGGTGCGTCGGGCCGTCCTCGCCGACGCCGATCGAATCGTGCGTGAAAATATGAATGACCGGCAACTCCATGAGGGCACCTAACCGGATCGCGCCGCGAGCATAGTCGCTAAAGATAAAGAAGCCGGAGCCGTACGGGCGCACTTTCACAAGACTCATACCGTTCAGGATCGCTGCCATCGCGTGCTCGCGAATGCCGAAGTGCAAATTTCGGCCGCCGTAGTTTTCTGCCTGAAAATCTCCTGCGTCGGCGAAATCAAGCCGTGTTTTGGTCGACGGCGTCAGATCTGCCGAGCCTCCCACGAGCCAGGGGACGTTCTTGGCAATGGCGTTGAGTACCTTGCTCCCCGATTCCCGGCCCCCCATGCCTTTTTCGTCTGGCGGAAAGACTGGCAGATCGTTATCCCAGCCAGCTGGCAACTCGCGGCGTTGCATCTTTTCGATCTCGGACGCCAGTCCCGGAAACTCGCGCTTGTAGGCCTGAAAGTTAGCCTCCCACGCTGCCCGCAGTTCGCTACCCCGTTTACCAATCCCGCTGCGGAAGTGTTCGTGCACGCCCTCGGGAACCAGGAACTTGGCGTCCTCCGGCCAACCATAGATGCGTTTGGTGGCCTTGATCTCTGCTTCGCCGAGCGGTTCGCCGTGAGCCGCAGCGGTGCCCTGCTTGGTCGGCGCACCGTAGCCAATGTGGCTGTCCACGATCAAGAGCGTGGGTCGGTCAGATGTCTTCTTGAAGACGTTAAACGCCCGCGTCAGCATGTCGAGATCGTTGGCGTCGCCTACCCTCGTGACGTTCCAGCCATACGACAGAAAGCGCGCCGCGACATCGTCACGAAATGCAATGTTCGTACTGCCCTCGATGGTGATGCGGTTGTTGTCGTAAATCCAACAAAGATTGTCCAGCTCGAGGTGGCCGGCGAGCGAAGCGGCCTCGCTTGAAATCCCTTCCATCATGCAACCGTCGCCGCAGAGCGCATAGATGTCGTTGTTGAACAGCTCGAATCCGGGACGGTTGTAGCGCGCGGCCAGCCACTTCGACGCCATCGCCATGCCGACACTGGTCGCGACCCCCTGGCCGAGCGGCCCGGTCGTGGTTTCCACCCCCGAGGTCCAATGGTATTCCGGGTGCCCGGCGCAGCGGCTGCCGAGCTGACGGAAATTCTTGATGTCGTCGAGAGAGACGGAGGGTTTGCCGACGAGCTCGTAATCAGGGTTCACGGCCTTCACGCCGGTGAGATGGAGCAGTGAATAAAGCAGCATCGAGGCATGGCCCGCGGAGAGCACGAAGCGGTCGCGATTCGGCCAGATAGGATCCTCTGGATCGAAGCGCAGAAAGTCCTGCCACAGGCAATATGCCACCGGCGCCATGCTCATCGGCGTGCCGGGGTGTCCCGAGTTGGCCTGCTGCACCGCATCCATTGAGAGAGTACGGATGGTGTTGATTGCCAATTGAACCGTCTTTTTATCATGTGCCATAAATGTCTCCTGGTCGCGTAGATTGGGAAACGTGCCAAATAAGATACGGCTGAGTCACTCTCCGTAACGGTTCAACACCGCGTCTGCGGGCACCAATGAGGCAGTGTCACCGTCAGGTTCGAGCCGCAGGTGAGCAAGGTCGAGCACCGGCGGTGATGCCGAAAAACACCAGCGTCCGCATGCGCCTCGTTGACACATTCCCTCCTTACTTCACCGGCTTTTCGTGATGGCCGCCAAACTGGAAGCGCATCGCTGACACGACTTTGTCCGAATAGCCCGACTCTCCGCGCGAGCTCCAACGCTGATACAACGCGGCTGAAAGAACCGGCACCGGCACGTCCTCATCGATCGCGGCCTTGATCGTCCACCGGCCTTCGCCAGAATCCGATACCCGGCCAGAGAATTTCGACAGGCTCTGATCCTCGACAAGCGAGGTCGCCGTCAGGTCCAGCAGCCACGATGCAATCACGCTGCCTCGCCGCCACACTTCCGTAATGTCAGCCATATTGAAGTCATACTGGTAATGTTCGGGATGGCGCAGAGGCGTTGTCTCAGCATCGACTTCATGATCGGCCTTCCCGATGTTGGCGTCACGCAGGATTCCCAGCCCTTCCGCATAGGCGGCCATAAGGCCGTATTCGATACCGTTGTGCACCATCTTGACAATGTGGCCGGCGCCGATCGGTCCACAGTGAAGGTAGCCCTCTTCGGCGGTGCCTTTGTTCTTTTCACGTCCCGGGGTACGGCCAATGTCGCCCGCGCCCGGTGCCAGAGTTGCAAAAACAGGATCGAGGTGTTTAACTACCGTGTTTTCGCCGCCGATCATCATGCAGTAGCCGCGTTCCAGCCCCCACACGCCGCCACTCGTGCCGACATCGACGTAGTGAATTTTCTTCAGCGCCAGCTCTTTGGCACGCCGAATGTCATCGACGTAATAGGAATTGCCGCCGTCGATGACAATGTCGTCCGCTTCAAGGTGGTGCAGCAGATCGCTGATGCTCTTGTCCACGACGGCCGCCGGGACCATCAACCAAACCACCCGCGGTTTTTCAAGCTTCTTCACGAAATCTGCGAGCGAGGAGGAGCCGATGGCTTTCTCTTCGACCAACCGCTGCACAGCTGTCTGCGACATGTCGAAAACCACGCACTCGTGGCCTCCTTTAATCAGCCGCCGAACCATATTTGCGCCCATTCTGCCAAGACCAACCATACCGACTTGCATATGCAACTCCCGTTTCAGAAAAAGAATTCAATTCCCATCGAGGTCAATTCACCGCTTACCCGATCGCTTCTCGCAGCCGTCTCATGGCCGCAGGCACCACTCCGAGGTCGCGGAGGCTTTCGGACAGTTATTCCAGCCGAACATGTTAGCTCAAGTCTACCGCGATGTTCGAAGGGCAGGAGTTAAGCGGTTGCTCATAGCCCAGAGCTTTCAATCCCCGCCTTCCCGTCCCGGTAACGGCGGATTGCTTTGTTAGTTGAACTATCGTGCGCAAGCAACGGCTCCGCCCGGTTCTCGATTTCCGTAATGATTTGTTGGGCAAGCACCTTACCAAGCTCGACGCCCCACTGATCAAAGCAGTCAATGTTCCAGATCGCTCCTTGAACAAACACCGAGTGTTCGTAGAGTGCGACCAGCTTGCCGAGAGTTTCCGGTGTCAGCCGATCAGCGAGGATGGTGTTCGACGGACGGTTGCCAT
>JANNRD010000636.1:0-3920 GCA_031401095.1 Acidobacteriota bacterium | reverse complement strand
CGCGTGAAAACCAACGTGCAGGTCAAGGTCGAGGAGGAGGACAAGTCCGCCGATTTTGCCGCCGAGCCGGCGCAGACGTTTGCGGAAAAGCCCGTCACGTTTTCCGTCGACCGCAAGCAATATTTGAGATCAAGCTGATCTTGAAGCGGGGAAGTGCCAACCGCTGAGACTGCCAGTCTTTCCTTTCCGTAACTCGTCAGAAGACTTCGTTCAATTCTGTCCTGACACCACATTCCGGGAACTTTTCCAGGTCGCTGACCGAATCTGAGTTAGCAAACATAGACTTGTGAGCTCTCGGATGGTCAAGGCAAGAGTGACGACGATGTCAGACGAGGAACTGCTGCACCTCATGATAAAGGGCGACGAGGACGCCTTTGTCGCAATCTTCCGGAAGCGACAGAGTGCGATCTACCGCTTCGCTTTGCAGATGACCGGATCAGAAGCGACGGCGGAGGATGTTGCTCAGGAGGTCTTCATGGCACTGCTGCGTTCGGCAAACCGCTTCGATCCCGAGAAGGGGTCATTGCTTTCGTTTCTTTATGGTATCGCAAGGAATCAGGTCTTGAGGCGTCTCGAGCGGGACCGACCCCTTATTCCATTCACCAATTCTGATTCACAGGATGAGGAGATGGCCGAGTGTGGTCTGCGCGAGCCTGGCGGTCCGCTGGTTGATCTCGCAAAGACTGAGCTCATCGCGGGAGTGAGGCAGGCCGTACTCGCCTTGCCGCAACACTATCGTGAGGCGGTTGTCCTTTGTGATTTGCACGAGATGAGCTACGCGGAAACGGCTGAGGTGCTGGGCTGCGCCGTCGGAACGATCCGGTCGCGGCTGCACCGTGCGCGCGCGATGCTCGTCGACAGGCTGCGAACACGCGTCGAGGCGGATGGGGAGTCGATCACCTCTGGCGTCGTGAGGTCACTATCATGAATTGTCGCAAATTCGCTGAGGTTGTCGGAGGTATCGCGCGGGCTGAACTGATGGAAGCCTCAGCGCAGAATGAGGCTCTCCAGCACGCCTCCGACTGTCCCGCCTGTCAGGTGAGACTGGCCGACGAGCGCTTGCTCTCGGAGGCGCTGAGTTCGCTTGCAAGCGTGGATCGAGAAAGGCCGGTCCCTCCAATCGATGAGTGGCGATTGCGCGGTGCCTTCCGGGAGAGTCGGTTGGAGAATATCTCTTCGCGGGGAAGCTGGTCCGGCGGGCTTCGCTACCTGGGCCTGGTGGGGCTCGCGATCGCGGCGGCAACCGTTGTCTTCTTTGGAGGCTCAATCCTCTGGCGATCGGCGGTCACCCAATCTCCGCGTGCACCAGAGCCAATCGCGCAGCAGTCACGAGGTTCGGGGCTCTCCACCGAGCTCGTCGCGCCCGAAACTAGACCCTCAACTGAAGTCGTGGGGACATCAACCCGAGACCCGGTCAGAGGTGGCCAAATGAGGACGCGTCTCTCAGTGCGGCACGACTCCTCGTATGTCGACGTTAGTCTGGGTGACTTCCAGCCAGCTAAGGAAGAGGACGGCGAGTTTCTGCCGACGCTGCAGGGAGGTGATGGTGGCCCGATGACTAGTGGCCAGCTAGTTCGAGTGGTTATGCCGCGTTCGGCGATGACCTATTTTGGTCTTCCGATGAATGTCGATCGAGTTCACGAAGGGGTCAAGGCCGATGTTCTTGTCGGCGAGGACGGTCTGGCCAGAGCTATCAGGTTCGTCCGCTAACAACCAATGGTATGTCTCTTGAGAGAGGGATCAAGAAAGGGAGAATCAATGAATACAAAACAACTGAGGCTCGTCAGCTTTGGATGTCTGATCGCGTTGTCGGCCAATACCCTGACGAGTTTTGCGCAGGGCGCGGCGCAGCCGAAACAAACGCCCGGTGCCCGCGTCTGGGTGACAAGGCCTGATGGGACGGGTCAGGCTGAGGGGCAGACATTTGAGTTTTTCATCGCCGACGGTCAGGAGAGGCAGATCTCTGCACCACCGGGCAGTTTCGAGGTGGTTACGACGGGAGCCGGCGGGACGATGGCCTTTTACGCCGGTGAGATGAGCTTTGATACCCAGGTAGTCAAAGGCGTTCCTTTCTCGGCGATTGCGGTCAACGAGACGACACAGACCTTGAGTGATGGTAACCGGATCGTCCGGCGAACTTCGAGCAGCATCTATCGGGACAGCGAAGGAAGAACGAGACGCGAGCAGGCGCTGGGGAGCGTCGGCCCATATACCACTGTCGAGAAGTCTCCGCAGCGCGTGTTCATCAATGATGCTGTCGCCGGGGTGAACTACATTCTGGATCCGCACGCGCAAACCGCGCAGAAGAACTCGTCAGCTCAGATCAGGATGATGTCTACTTCCACAGTGGTCGCGTCAAGCGCCAGTCCCAGTGCTGCCGCGGCTGGGGGGCTCAAGCTCACAGGAGCCGCTCTGCAGGGGGCCGTTCTCAGGAAGATACAACCCGAGTACCCGCCGGTTGCGAAGGCAGCCGTGGCTCAAGGTAGCGTGCAGGTCGAGATCACCGTCGGCGAGAATGGGCAAGTCATGTCGGCTGAGGTCGTGAGCGGTCACCCACTGTTGCGCCAATCGGCCATCGATGCAGCCAGGCAGTGGCAATTCAAGCCGACCGAACTGTCAGGCAAGCCAGTCAAAGTTGAAGGTCTCATCAGCTTTAACTACGTACTCGACAAATCTGCAAACACGAGCCCTCCGGAGAAGACAGCCACTGCCGTTCCAAGTTCCTTCTCTTTTGAGCGTGTGCCCTTCGCCGGAGGAGAGAAGGTGGAGTTGAGGAAGGAGGCCCTCGGCAAGCAGAAGATCGATGGTGTCGAAGCTGACGGGACCCGGTCAGTGAGCACGATTCCTGCCGGTTCCATCGGCAACGAGCGGGCGATCGAGATCGTCTCGGAACGCTGGTTCTCGGCAGAGCTGCAGACGGTTGTTCTGACGCGTCACAGCGACCCAAGAACCGGAGAGAGCGTCTACCGCCTCGAAAACATCAATCGCGCTGAGCCGCCCGCGAATCTGTTCCAGGTGCCGGCTGACTATTCCGTCAACGAGCCAGCCCAGATGATGCGAAGGAAGGCAGAGCAGCAGTAGGAGGAAGAAACCATCGTAACATTCGATTTTGGATTTTGGATTCTACGTTTTGGATCCGGATTGGGGAGCAAAAGCCACAGTCCAGAACCTGAACTCTAAAACCTGGAATCCAAAATCGAGTGGTTTACTCACACCTTCAGATTGTAGACTTTTATCTTGCTGTTGAGCGTCGTGTTGTTCATCCCGAGAAGTTTCGCTGCGCGACTCTGATGTCCTCCGGTATGTTCGAGCGCCCGCCTTATCAGCTCGATCTCAAAGCGGGATACTTCATCGTAGAATGAGATTCCCCGGGAGATATCGAGTCCGCCAGCCAGCTCGCCGGCGAGCGCTCTCGTGCCCGGCCGAGTATCAGGGTTTGTGATCTCCTCCCGAAGGCACTCGACGGTGATCTCATCACCGCGCGCTACAATCACCGCTCGCTCGGTCGCCGTTTCGAGTTCGCGGACGTTGCCTGGCCAGTTGTAGCGCTCAAGCGCGCTCAGAACTTCTGGCGATAACTGCTCGGTGATCTTGCGCGCATTCTCTTCGTTGTATTTGCGAATGAAATGTTGAGCTAGTGGAAGAATGTCCTCACGTCGGTTTCTGAGAGGGGGCAATTGGATGTTGATGACATTCAGCCGGTAGAAAAGGTCCTCCCGGAAATCTCCCAACCTGACGGCGCGCTGAAGATCGGTGTTCGTTGCCGCGATGATGCGAACGTCGACTCGCCGGGGCTGAGTGTCACCTAACGGAGTAAACTCACGCTCCTGGATGACACGCAGGAGCCGCGCCTGCGTCTCCATCGGTATGGTGCTGATCTCGTCGAGAAAGATCGATCCGCCATCGGCGACTTCGAACAG
>JANNRD010000635.1:0-10810 GCA_031401095.1 Acidobacteriota bacterium | reverse complement strand
CGGCAACCTACGCGGCGGACGTCTTCTCATTCGTCCTGCGCCAGCCGGATTCGAAGTTTGCGCGGGCTCTCATCGACTCGGGATTGACCACCGGCGCCGGGGTCGGTTATCTGACCCAACGCAATGTCGGTCCAATCACGATCACAGCACAGACCACACCCGACAAGCTGTTCGCCGCGCTGGCCGTTATTAACAGCGAGCTGCTGAGGTTTGACACCCCGGATTACATTTCCGACGAGGAGCTCGAGAGTGCCAAAACCCTGATCGACGTCGCCGAAGTCTACGGTCGCGAAAAGCCCTCGGACTATGCTCATACCATCAGCTTCTGGTGGGCCAGTACGGGTCTTGATTACTACGCGACATATGTCGAGAAGGTCAAAGCGGTGACGCGCGCTGATATCAAGTGCTATTTGGACAAGTACATGAAGGACAAACCACGCGTCGTTGCGATCATGCTGTCGGCGGCCGACCAGGCCCGGATCAGGCTGACGAAGGAGCAGTTGCTCGTCAGAAGCTCTGCTTTGACTCCGCTGAAGATCGAACCGGCGTGTCCCGAACCCGGTCGCGCGCCTTCGCGCCCTCTCGCAAAGCCGGATGTCCCTTCAACGCAAACAAAGCCCAAGGCGAACGCGAAGCCAGCAAAGAAAGGTGGTAACTGAGGCCCTGCGCCCAGGAAAGTCATGCCTCAATCAGTGATCAGAAGACGTCTCGATGATCCCAGCCAACTCTGCCGCGTGGCGACCCGGCTCAGTCTCTTTGTCCTCGCTGGTATTGTGACGGCACTGCTCAGCAATGCAGCCACAGCCCAGACAGCGGAAGCGACGAGCGAGTTCGTGACGGCCAACGGATTGAAGGTCATTCACCAACGCGTTCAGGGCAACGAGGTGATCGCGGTCCGCCTCTATTTCAAAGGAGGATCGCGAAACATCACTGCTCAGAATGCCGGCATCGAAACGGTTATGCTCGAAGTCGCTCAGAATGGGACGAGAGGTATCCCAAAAGGCCAGGTCAATCGCGAATTGGCCGCAATGGGGACGATCATCGAGTCGGCCGGAGTCTATGACTACAGCCTCGTCGCCATGCGCTGTGTGAGACAGCACTTTGATCGCTCGTGGCAGATACTCGCCGAGGTATTGCTCAATCCGCTCTTCGAGGAGAAGGAGCTCGAACTTGTCCGCAATCAACTGCTCAACGCGCTGCGGCAGGAGAACGACGATCCCGAATCGGTAGTCTCGGCGGCAAGCAGCCGCATGCTCTTTGCGAAGCATCCCTATAACAATCGCCCGAGTGGCTCACTGGAATCCGTCGCGCAATTGACCTCTGCCGACCTGAAGAAGTACCACGCCGCCCACCTCTTTGCGTCTCGGATGCTGGTCGTCGTCGTCGGCGATGTGACACTCGAGGATGTGAAGAGAAAGACGGAGGCGAGTTTTGGCAGGATCGCACGCGGTGAATATAAGCCGGAACCAATTCCGTCGTTCGATCAGGCCGCGATGCCCGAGTTTGAATTGAGTGAGCGCCGTCTGCTGACGACTTATGTTCGCGGGACGTTCGCCGCTCCCCCACTCGACTCGCCTGACTACGCCGCCATGGCGATCGCACTCAACATTCTGCAGCAGCTCTTTTTTCAGGAGGTGCGCGTCAAACGTAATCTCTCATATGGCGCGGATGCGACCCTACTGACGCAGGGAGCCAATTCCGGTTTCATCTCGGTGACGACCGCCAAACCAAATGAAGCCCTGCAGGTCATGTTCGATCAGATCGACTTTCTGCAGCGACAGAGCCTTCCTTCAGAGGGTCTGCGGACAATCGTCAGTGGATACCTCACCAATTTCTATCTCAAGCTCGAGACAAACGACGCGCAGGCTGCACGCCTTGGCGAGTACGAACTTCTGGGCGGCGGATGGCAACGCTCTCTGACGTGGATAGATCAGGTGCGTCGTGTGGCGTCAGAAGACATTCAACGTGTGGCACGGACTTATTTGAAGAGCTTTCATTTCGCCGTCGCGGGCGAGGCGGGCCAGTTCAATCGGTCGCTATTCACATCAAGGTAGCTTTTCGCGCGCCGCCCGACCCACCTCGGTCGCGAGCGAGATGTGGTCTCCGGCGGATGCAGGTTTTCCTTGACTATCCACCGATCGTGACTAGTATTGGGCTATCAGCGTTGTTGGGAGAAGGGGTAAGGAGAGTAAGGTGACTCATTTCTGGAAGAGATCGTTGTCTGTGGCCGCGCTCGTGCTGTTGGTTAGCGCAAGTGCCTTCGTCTTCAATCCTGCCGCGGCAGCGCAAGTGGGTGCGCAGGAGAGATTGAAGAGGGATTTCGTGAGCGCCATGGAGAGCATCCGCACCAACTACGTCGAAGAAGTGGAGTACTCGGCTCTCGCGCGGTCTGGTATCCAGGGCATGCTGCGTGTGCTTGACCCTCATTCAAACTACTTTGATCAAAGATCCTTTGCCGAAATGAACTCGGAGCAGCGGAGTCATTACTTCGGCATCGGCGCGCAGATAGCCGTCCGCAAGCGCGGGACCTATATCCTCGAAACATTCGCTGGGACGCCTGCGGCCGGCGCGGGCCTTCGTTACGGAGATCACATCATCGCGGTTGACGGCAAAGACACGGCCAACTGGCCCTCCGACCGAGTTCGCAGCGTTCTGCGGGGCGAGCGGTTAACCCCCGTACGCGTCACCGTCGAGCGTGCCGGGCTCGACGCACCCCTGACCGTGACGATCAACCGCGACGCAGTCGCCCTGCCGTCAATCACAAGCTACTATCTGGCTCGACCAGAGATCGGATATATCAATCTCTCACGGGGCTTCCACTCGACAACCAACGAAGAACTGACGCGGATCATGGCGCAGTTGACCGAGCGTGGTGCGAGATCTTTCATCCTCGATCTGCGCGGCAACCCCGGTGGCTATCTGGATCAGGCGATCAAGGTGGCAGATCGGTTTCTGCAACGCGGGCAGGTGATCGTCTCGGTGCGCGGCCGTGAGGGGAAGAACTTTGACAAGGAGGTAAGTGCCGAGACAGGAGCAACGGAGCAGTTCCCGGTGGTGGTACTCATCAATCGAGACTCCGCCTCGGCCTCGGAGATCGTCGCTGGCGCCATTCAGGATCATGACCGGGGGCTGATCGTCGGTCAAAGCAGCTTCGGTAAGGGTCTTGTGCAACACATCTTCCCGCTCCGTGACGGCTCGGGTCTGACTCTCACGATCGCGAGATACTACACGCCAAGCGGCAGGTTGATTCAACGCGACTACTCGAGCGGCTCGCTCTTTGAGTATCACTTCCGTCGCGAGCAGCCCGGGGGTGCGGAGAGTCAACTCAAGCCAAGACCTGATGAGAAGAAGACGGATCTCGGCCGCACCGTTTACGGTGGCGGGGGGATTGAGCCCGACGTCAAGCTTGAGAATGCCGACACATTCAGTCCGACGCAGGGTCGGCTTTATAACGGACTCTTCATGTTCGCGCGCGAACTGACTGGCAGAGGGCTCTCCGGATTGGAGAAGTTCAAGATCAACGGACTCAACTTTGCCCCCGGCGACAAGCCTGAGCCGTACTGGATATCCGACGATGTACTCAAGGCCTACCGTGAGTTCATGGTGAAGTTTATTGAAGCAAACACCGAATACAACCTGACTCAGGCGCAAGTCGAGACCGAGCTGGTCTGGGCGCGAAAGCAGATTCGTCAGGAAGTTCTCTGGGCGGCCTACGGGTTCGACAAAATGCAGCAGCTTGCCAACGATCTCGATCTGCAGTTGCAACGCGCTATCGTTGAGCTCCCGAATTCGGCGCAGCTCTCAGCGCGCTCGTGGCGCGGGCCCTCATCATCGAAGTAGTGCGGCTTCAGGATTCGTCTATCGGGCAGGCGGCTGTAGATTCGGCCGCCTGTTCTGTTAAGGCAAGTCTGCGATTGCGACGTAGATGAGAGTACTGGATACACATCAGCACATTTGGGAGATGGAACGACTGACCTACTCCTGGTGTGCAAATACTCCGGCGCTCAATCGATCGTTTACGATCGATGACTATCAGAGAGCAGCGGAGGGCACCGACATCGAGCAAACGATCTTTGTCGAAGCTGACGTTGATGAACCATTCATGCTCGAGGAGACTCGGTACGCGCTTGCGCTCGCGACGTCGGAGAGGCCAGGTCCCCGACCGGTTGCGGGAGTCGTCGCCGGCATCCGCCCAGAGTCAACCGGGTGTCCTCGATATCTCGAATCAATCGTGGGACACGAGAAGCTGAAGGGCGTCAGACGCGTCCTTCACACAGAACCGGACAACCTCAGCGCCAGTGATCTGTTTCGACTCAACGTCCGCAGTCTCGCAGACTACAACTTATCCTTTGATATTTGCGTCCTCTCGCGACAGCTTCGCGCGGCAATTGAGTTGATCGACAGCTGCCCACAGGTTTCGTTTATTCTCGATCACGTTGGGAATCCGCTTGTTCGCGGCGGGCAGCTTGAGGGATGGAGGAGCGATCTGCGAGAATTGTCACAGCGTCCTCACGTCGCGTGCAAGATATCGGGTCTGGTGACTCGCGCCGACCACAGGCGATGGACGGTTGCCGACCTTCGACCCGTTGTCGAACATGCGATCGATTGTTTTGGCTGGGAGCGCGTCATGTTCGGTAGTGACTGGCCCGTCTGTACGCTCGCCTCAAGCCTGCGGACGTGGCTTGACGCTCTCAAGGAGATCACAAACTGCTTCGGCGAAGAGAACCAGCGGAAGCTATTCTATGAGAACGGCGCCAGGGTTTATCGCTGCTGAGGTGCCAATTTGGAGAAGATCAATAACCACAGAGGATCAGAGACACGAAGACAGCACAGAGAAGAAATGGAAAGGTAAATTGATCTCTACAAGCCCACGTGGTTTTCTCTGTGCTGTTTTCCGTGTCTCTGAGCCTCTGTGGATATTGATCTTCTCCAAATTGCCAACTGACTCACCACCGCTGCGATCTACCAGACAATTGTTCGAGGATGACGATCAATGAAAACACTTCTTTATCCCGCCTACGACAAACTCGAGATTGCTGAGAGCCCCGAACCCTCACCTGGTTCCGGTGAGGTTCTCGTGCGCGTCGCGGCGTGCGGCATTTGCGGGAGCGAGTTGGAGGCTTTCAAGAAGCGGAGTCCGCGGCGTGTTCCACCGCTGGTCATGGGACACGAGTTCTGCGGCGTCGTCGAGGAGAGCGGGCGAGGTGTCACATCGCTAAAGCCTGGCGATCGCGTTGTCTCTCATTCCCTGATTTCATGCGGCGAGTGCAATCGATGTGATCGAGGTCAGACACACCTTTGCCGGCATCGGAGAATATATGGCATGCAGTCGCCAGGTGCGTTTGCGGAGTTCGTGGTCGCGCCTCAGAGCACTCTCATACCCTGGCCGGCAACTGTTCCAGCAGAAGCGGCGTGCCTGACAGAACCGCTAGCCAATGGAGTCCATGTAGTCAATCTGACGAGAAGGCTGGAGCCCAGGGTCGTTGCCGTCATCGGCGCCGGAGCGATCGGGCTTCTTTGTCAGCAGGCATTTCAGACCATGATCGGAGCCGAGGTCTACGTCAGCGACCTCATTCCGGAACGACTTCAGGCCGCATCGAAGCTTGGCGCCCGCGGCACCATCAATTCAGCGACAGAGAATGTTGCCCAGGTCATTCGTGAGCTGACAGACGGTGACGGTGCGGACATTGTCGTTGATGCAGTTGGTGGCGGGATAACCAAGAGACTCGCGCTGGAGGCAACCCGTCCGGGCGGAGCAACCGTCTGGATCGGAACGCACGAAAACTCAGTGACGATCGACTCTCACGAGATAACCCTCGCCGAGAGGCAGGTCCTCGGTTCTTACGCCGCGACGATGTCGGAGCTGCAGTTCGCGCTCGATTTGATAACCGACGGCAAAGTCGACGCCCACAGCTGGACCAGGCAATACCCGCTCGAGTCCGGCGTCATCGCCTTTCAGACCATGCTGACGGCACAAGGCGACGACATCAAAGCGGTTCTCAGACCTCACTGACACTCGGCCGAACCGTCCTTGAGAAAACTCGTGTACCACAGATTCGGGATATAGCTCTGTTCCGTTGTTCCGGGTTGGCGCCCATCGAGGTCGGTTCCCATGATCGCGATGCGAAAGCGAGCTCGCGTTTCGTTAGTGACTTCACTGAGAAATCGCTCCCGCGATCCATAACTAAAAGCCTTCGACATGATGCAGAAGCTGCGCTTCTGTTCGTTGTATTGCGCGTAGTTGGGAACCATGTCGATGGTAAAGCGATAGAGCTGGTTTGCCTTGTAGCTGGCTCGGGACAGGTATCTCATCGCAAGGGTCGCCTGGGCCCCCTCCGGGACAGGCACGACTTCAACGCGATGGACACGCAGGCTGAGGGCTCCGGTGTAGCCGAATGAGATTCGTTCGGGATAGACTTGGGGGACTGGTGTATAGAAGCCCTCTCGTGGAAATCGCAAAGAGAATTTCAGCCTCAACCCAATCGGCGACCCGCTCTCGGAAAGGAGCGGCTCGTCAACCAGATCCTTGACTGGCGTGCGAACCACCTGGTATGGGCCTGCCTCTGCGTTCTGCGCAAGGTCCGCCAATTGTTGATCTCGTGGGGCGGCGGTCACCAGATCCTCTGTACCAGGGTGAAACAGTGTCGGGAAGACGCGTTGAAAGGGATAACCCGTCTGATCCATACCTCGCGCCATAACTCGAAAGGGCTTTGAACCGGCATCAACCAGCATGATCAACAGGTAGGGATTGGAAAAATCATTCTGTCGCAGCTTGATCGGTCTGACAAACTTGTTGTTTTCGTCGATCACCTGGAATTCCACCGAAAGAACTTCAAAACCCGCGATCGATGCCTGCATCATGAGCTGACTTGTCCTCACCTGTACCGTGGCTGGGAGGGGGTGCGACTGCCAGGCACCTGACGAACCGAGCAAACTGATGCAGCAGACGTAGAGTTCACTCTGAGTCGAGACCGCCGTCGAGAAGGTTCCCTTACCGCGCACGCGAAGTCGCCACTTCCCAGGCTTCGGGTCGAAGATAACGATCGACTGACGTTCCCGCGAGATCGTCGATGCAATATTGGGCTCGGTCAGCGGCTGCGGCTTACCCAACGGACCGATCACTTCGAACGACACTTCACCGGTCAGCCTCGCCCAGAACTGCAGGCGAAAGCTCTTGGCCTCGACAGGAACATCGTATTCGCGCTCCTCTCCATCGAGCGACCCATTTGCAACCAGGATGTACTGTGCATTTGGGTCCTCAGGCCACTGCTGGGACACGCCGACTGCCTGCGCGCCGACGCGTCGGTCAGGCGCTGCAGACGCCGTCACGATCGTCGTCAAAAACACGGCAATGAGGATTCGCCCCAATCGAGGCGGTTGTAAAAGCACTATCTTATGCATGACGAAAGAACTTGCTCCGGGTGAACACGACTTGGAAGCCCTGCCGCTCGAAGTTGCGCTGAGAGGTACTTCCGCAGGCGGTCGTCGCCATGACGAGCGTGCACCCATCATCGAGCGCCGCCTCAAGACAAGCACGAATGAGAGCAGCCTGCGCCCCACGGCCCCTGAAATCTCTGAGAGTGCTGGTCGCAAAGATACACCCAGTCCCCTCGTTAATTGCGATCGCACCGGCAGCGACGACAACTCCGTCAATCTCGACGAGAAGGTGCCTGACGCTCGTCTCATGAAAAAAAGTCAGCGCGACCTCAAGCATGCTCGCCGGGACTTCCTGGTCATCGGAAAAGCCGCGCGCGACAGTCTCTGCCCAAAGATGCGCCTGCTCTCGTGTCGCTGCCGTGACGCGGGCATTGGTCGGGGCCGGGTCCGGTCCCAGCGCTGCGCCCAGATCGCAAACCAGCACGTTCGAGAACTCACTGACAACGTACCCGCGACGCACCAGTATGCGGAGCAAAGACTCGTCGGCCAATGGACAAAGCTCAATGCTGACCGGTGCTCCACGCTCGCGCAAGAACAGCTCAAGGCGCTCGATCTCAGCCTCGGCAACGACACCGGCGAGGCCCAGCCCAAAGGCCTGCGTCAGCGGAGAATCTGCGCCTGCAAAGCCTGCGATCCCCCCGGCAATTGATTCGAAGGTCGCTCCGGCATGAGGATAGAGCTCCGCGTGCGCGCGACAATAAAGCACTTCACCACCTGCATCCGTCATTTCCAGGCGGCGCGCAAGCGCCAGATCGGCAAAAACCAAAGCCAATCCCTCCATCCTTCCTTGTCAGGGCGTCTCGTTCTTTTCGAGCGATTGTTGTGTGAAGACATCTTCCTTGAGACCCGAGTTGAATCGAACCTCATCAATCACCAGAATCGTCCGCGTGCCCTCGATCGGACTGCTCATCTCCACGCGACGAGCGAGCCAGATGCCGGCGATCTTCTCGACCATCCCTGCTGACATGAGACGGACGCGCTGCTGATTCTGATCATAGTACTCCGCCAGGAGCACGACGGGAACGTCCTGGGCCACCCAAACATAGAGATGGTCATACTGTGATCGATCGGGGCTGATCGGCTTTACTTCGATCTTGTAGGTCCTGCGGCCGTCGACGACTTCCCCTTCGCCCAGAAGACGGTACTGGAAATCTTCAAGCACCCGCTCGGCCATATCCTCATTCGAAAAGTCGGTGCCGATAAAGCGGCGGCCACGTTCCTGGGGCGCAATTCTCCGGACACGCTGAATGGCAGGTGTATACATCCACTGTCGCTCATTACTTCCCTGCTGGTTGAGCGAGAGCAGCCCGACGCCGCGGACTTCGACCGGGTCAGTAAACCGCACGAGTGTCTTACTGTTGCCGAATGATCCAAGCCGCTGAAATGTAAACTTCTTCCGGCGCACCGTTCCCTTCTTGTCGATCGTCTCGAGCGTCGCGCGCCAGGTTGCATCGCGACTCGAGTCCTGCTTGTAAACGCCCTCCATGATAACGCGCGCATCGGGCGCGGCCGTGAAACCGGCGGGGAGAGCGAGGACAACGAGCGCGAGAATGGGACCGATTAGCCTCATACGAGTGTCGCCTATTCATAACCGATCGCTTCGACAACACGCAGGTTGACCGCACGGCGAGCTGGCCACCAGCCCGCAAGCAACGCGATCAATGTGACGATCGGCAAAGTGACAAGGATTAACCAGAATGGAAACCGATAGGGTATCGTATAGCCGCCGATCATGGCTGCAGCAGTACGCACCAGAAAATAGGTATTGAGGGCGCCGGCGATCGCACCTGTGGCCACACCAATGACCGCAATTGCGACGGCCTCGAGAAGGATCATCCGACGAATCTGGCTCCGCAGCCCCCCGAGCGCCCGAAGAATCCCCAATTCGCGCTTTCTTTCTGCGACGGAGATGATCAGTGTATTGACGATGCCCAAGGTGGCGACCAGCACGGCAATCGCCATCTGCATGTAATTGAGCACGAAGAACCCATCGATCAACTCGACGATCCAGCGCTTGTACTCGTCATTTGTATAAATAAAGGCCCGATGCTCGTCCTTGATCGTCCGTTGGAGTTCTGTCTTGAACGCGGCGCGATCGACACCCTCCTTCAGATTGACATCGAGAATATCGACCGAGTCATCGTTCCAGTACCGCCGGAGCAGCGAGCGATCCATAAAGATTGCGCCCTTCTCAGAAGTATAGTCCTCGATTATCCCGACGATCGGCTTCTCAAACGGCCCCGTCGGAGACTTGAGTCTGAGCACGTCTCCAACGCCAAGGCCCCATCTTGCGGTAAAGTTCCTGGCAACGATAACGCCATCGCCGGCACTCGCCATTTGTCGTGCTTTCTCCGCATCACCACCTTCGATCACGTCTCGCACCCGCGCAAACCAGCCATCCATCTCAAACGAGAGAAGCGCGACCGTGTCGTCTGCATACGGAACGAACATGAAGCGCACATTCTCGATTCGCTTGACACCGGGAACTGATGCCACTTTGCGGCTGAACTCCTCGCTGAAGTGATAGGTCCGCGACCTCGCCATCTCCGATGTAGTGATAAACAGATCGGCATTCAACATCCGGTCCATCCAGTCAGTCACGGTTCGCTCGTAGCTCTCAACATATGCCGCGATCGAGAAGACGAACATGAGACCGATCATCAATGCGCCGACGGTCGCGGAGGTGCGGCGCGGCGACTGGATCATCGCGTCAACCGCGAGCACACCTTCGGTTCCAAAGATACGGTCCATGATCGGACGCATGGCCCTCGCCATCAACTGTGAAAGCTTTGGCAACAAGAGGATCAGGCCAAATGTAATCAGTGCCAGGTAGGAAAACTGGATTGTCAAACCCACCCGCAATGGAGCAAACCGAATAAAGGCCAGCCCTGTCAGGATCATGAGCAATGACAACGCGATTCTTCCCTTGCCAAGGACACTCTCGCGCTGACGCGTCTCAATATTGTGCAGCGCGAGCACGGGATTAAGCCGCGACGCAGCCCGTGCGGGAAGCCACGCCGCAATCAGCGAGGTAATCAATCCCAGCCCAAAAGCCGTCAGTGCGAAATCCCAGCGAAAGATCGGAGGTTCCGGCGTCGAGACAAAGCTGTAGATCGAGGCTGCGATCTCCGCCATCAAGCGAGCGGCTCCTCTCGCCAGATAGAGCCCGGCGAAGACGCCGAGGACGGAGCCGATTATCCCCATGGCAGTCGCTTCAACAAGGTACATGCGCTGGACGTTGGGCCGCGCGACGCCAAGAGCGCGAAGCACACCAATCTCTTTCCAACGCTGATTGACTGAGATGCTGAATGTATTAAAGATGATGAAGACGCCTACCAGAAGCGCAATAAAACTCGCGATCGTCATCCCGAGA
>JANNRD010000634.1:0-2522 GCA_031401095.1 Acidobacteriota bacterium | reverse complement strand
GTTCTCACCGCCAAGGACATTCAGGATAACAGAAGAACCATCAACAACATTCGGCTTTGGGACCAGAAACCGCTGCTCGATACATTCGCTCAGATTCAGGAGATTCGTACCTACTACGAATTCCAGTCGGTCGATAATGATCGCTACACGGTCAATGGAGCGCCGAAGCAGGTCATGCTCTCAGCGCGCGAGTTGTCGGCCGCGAGCCTTCCAAATCGCAACTGGATCAATGAACGCCTGACTTTTACTCACGGCTATGGGCTCACCCTCGGCCCCGTCGACCAGATCACGCCGGAAGGTCTGCCCGTGCTGACGATCAAGGATATACCGCCTGTCTCAAGTGTTCCGTCATTGAGCATCACGCGACCCGAGATCTACTTTGGCGAGTTGACCAACGAGCAGGTCTACGTCAAGACCAAGTCCAAGGAGTTCGACTATCCCGCCGGTGAACAGAATGTCTTCGCAAGCTATCAAGGTGATGGAGGCATCGGCATTGGGAACTACTGGCGAAGACTCCTCTTTGCCACCAGACTAGGGGACACCAAACTGCTGCTCTCTAATGATCTGACACCCGAGAGCCGCGTTCTCCTGCATCGTAACATCCGCGAGCGACTCGCCATGATCACTCCGTTCCTGAGCTACGACTCCGACCCGTACATGGTCATTTCGGAAGGAAGGCTCTTCTGGATCACGGACGCCTACACTGTCACCAATCGGTACCCCTATTCGCAGCCGACCAGCGGCGGCATCAATTACATTCGGAATTCGGTCAAAGCCGTGATTGACGCCTACCATGGTAACGTCGACTTCTACATCGCTGATGAGCAGGACCCCTTAATCCTGACGTACGCACGCATTTTCCCCGGAGTCTTCAAACCGCTTAGTAAGATGAGCGCAGATCTGCGTAGCCATCTGAGATATCCGGAGGAGATTTTTCGCGTTCAAACAGCCGTCTACTCGACCTATCACATGGACACCCCTCAGGTCTTCTACAATAAGGAAGATCAATGGTCGGTCGCAACGATGGGTGATAGCGGCGAGCAGGCAGAGGCCCAGGTGGTCGACCCCTACTACACAATCATGAAGCTTCCGGGCGCGCAGTCCGAGGAGTTTCTGCTGATGCTCCCATTTACGCCGAGGCTCAAGGACAATCTCGCTTCCTGGATGGTCGCGCGGTCCGACGCCGAGCATTATGGGAAGCTTGCAGTCTACCGATTTCCAAAGCAGAAGCTTATCTTCGGTCCGAAGCAGGTACTCGCAAGGATCAACCAGGATCCCGAGATCTCTCGTCAATTGACTCTCTGGAATCAGCGCGGTTCACAGGCACTCTTTGGAACCCTGCTGGTCATTCCGATCAATGAGTCTCTCCTCTACATCCAGCCGTTGTATCTACGGGCCGAGACCGGAAAGATACCAGAGCTAAGACGCGTTATCGTTGTTGCGGAAAACCGCATCGCCATGGAGGCAAACCTCGAGGCAAGCCTCAATCGCCTCTTCGGCGATGGTGCAGCCCAGCAGACTCCGGAACAAGCCGCGGTGCCTCAGACCGAGAGTCGCAGTGTCGCGCCGCTCGGATCGAATGCCCCGAAGCTCATCGAACAGGCCAGGCAAAGCTACGATCGGGCGATGGAAGCCCGACGCGAGGGAGATTGGACAAGGTTTGGCGAGGAACTGAAGCGGGTCGGCCAACTGCTTGAACAGGCATCACGCGAGAAGAAGTAAGCCGATCCGTCCCAGTTGCGCGACGTCTATCTTGCCGGATTCGCAGGATTGAGATACTGCGCCAGAAAGCGGTATATCTCGGCCCGCGAGTCCTTCGCCAACCGGGTGTCGAGTCGGTTGAACGCGTGCCCCCCCGGGGCATTCTCATAAATCTTGTACTCGAACTTTCTGCCCGCAGCCTGGAGAGCAGAGATCAAACGCTGGACCTCAAGGACATTGACGTCCTCGTCATTGGTGTTCGTGTGAATGAGCAGTGGTGTTTCGAGTTTTTGCACATTCCAGGCAGGTGATCGTCGCTTGTACTCCGCAACATTCTCGAAGGCAGTCTTGCCGATGTGGTAGGGGGCGGAGAAGAGATCGCGATAGGACTGACCCTTGTAGCCCATCCTCATAATTAGATCGCTGACGGGGACGCCGGCGTAGACAACCTTGTAATCCTTTGGGTGATCGAAGACGTTTAACAAGGAGATTAGTCCGCCGTGACTCCACCCGATTATCCCAACTCGGCCCGCATCAATCTCCGCGTGATTCTCGATCATCCATTGCTTGCTGGCGAAGACGTCCTCGATCTCAAGCCCTCCATAGTCAATCAGTCGCCAGAACCCTCTCCCGTAGCCTGAGCTTCCCCGATAATCGGGAGCGATAATGGCATAGCCCTGTTGCACCAACTCGCGGACGATGTGCACATAGCTTGTCTCGAAGTTGCCGTGAATGCCACCGTGAACAAGGACGATCAGCGGTAGTTTGGTATTCACCGCGGTCTGTTTTGGAAGGAACGTATAGGCGCTGAAGATGACCGG
>JANNRD010000633.1:0-12964 GCA_031401095.1 Acidobacteriota bacterium | reverse complement strand
GATGTTGTGGCGTTCGACCAGTGCGATGAAAGAGTTGACGATAGGTTTTGATCGCTGGGTGAACGAGATACTCTGGACCACGGACAGCAAGGGCGTTCTGCTTGTAGCCGAGGATCGCGGTCGCCAATTGATTGCCGTTGCCTCGTTGAGTGGCGAAGTCAAACGGCTTATTGAGAAGACATCGAGCGGCGGCCTGACGCTCTCAGGCGACGGTCGGCTGCTGGCCTTTATCAGATCAAGCATGGCCATGCCAGCTGAGGTCTTTAAGGCCAATGTTGACGGCACGGGCACCGAGCAGTTGACGCGCCTCAATGCGGGGGCGCTGTCAGGCATTGAGCTCAATCCCGCCGAAGAGTTCGTCTTCCCTGGCGCGACGGTGCCGACAGCCCGTTCAACTGCAGCCGGCCGCAAACCGGCGACCCCGATTGGCCGGGCTCAGGCGGCAAGTATCCATGGATTCATCGTCAAACCCCCGCAGTTCAATGCAACCAGGAAGTATCCGATGGTGCTGCTCATTCACGGAGGCCCGCAGGGCGCCTGGCTCGATTCATGGGGCTATCGCTGGAACCCGCAGATGTGGGCCGCACGCGGCTACGTCGTCGTCCTCATCAACCCGCACGGTTCGACCGGCTATGGCCAGGGCTTTACAGAGCAGATCAGTGGTGACTGGGCCGGCGCTGTCTACGCAGACTTGATGAAGGGCGTCGACTACGTCATCAGTCAGGGCTACGTGGATCCGCTGAGAATCGGAGCGGCTGGTGGATCGTATGGCGGGTATATGGTCAATTGGATTCTCGGCCATTCGGATCGGTTTAAGGCACTCGTCTCGCACGCGGGTGTCTACAATCTGGTAAGCATGTATGGCGTCACCGAGGAGTTGTGGTTTCCCGAGTGGGAGTTCAAGGGAACTCCGTGGGAACATCCGGAGCTCTATCAGAAGTGGTCACCGCACCTCTCTGCGAAGAACTTCAAGACGCCAACGCTCGTGGTTCATGGCGAACTCGACTATCGCGTCCCGATCGGTGAAGGGCTGCAGCTCTATACGACCCTCCAGCGGCGCAACGTTCCCTCAAAGCTTCTTTATTTCCCGGATGAAGGCCACTGGGTCCTCAAACCGCAGAACAGCGAACTCTGGTATCGGGTAGTGCTCGCCTGGTTTGACCAGTGGCTGAAGCCATGACGATTTTAGACTTTGGATAATGTTGGATTTTGGATTGGGGTCTCGC
The DNA here is from genome assembly GCA_031401095.1 of Acidobacteriota bacterium. GTDB lineage: Bacteria > Acidobacteriota > Blastocatellia > RBC074 > RBC074 > JANNRD01. The sequence goes on along the minus strand of JANNRD010000633.1, from coordinate 11,738 downwards.
TTTCCAGCTCAGCCGAGAATTCAAGAAGCAAGGTCTAAGTCACCTGGCTTGATCAGTTGTTGCGGCCCAAGTGGAAGGTGACGAATTTGAATTGGATTGGCCTCACTGGAGGGTTCCTCAATCCAAAATCCAAAATCGGAAGTGGCTACCGGCGATTGACGATCCGCTTGAGGCTTGCGCGATGCTCGCTCATCTGGGCCATGAAGTCGTCAAACAGATATGTTGCATCGTGCGGACCCGGGCCCGCTTCGGGATGATACTGAACGGAGAAAACGGGCAGGCTACGGTGCCGAAGGCCCTCGAGCGTGCCATCGTTCAGATTGACATGGGTTAGCTCAATCTCGCTCGAGCTGAGACTCTCGGGATCAACCGCGAACCCGTGATTGTGAGAGGTAATCTCGATCGCCCCGGTGCGAAGATTCTTGACCGGTTGGTTTCCGCCACGATGACCAAACTTCAACTTGAAGGTGGTTCCTCCAAGAGCCTGCGCGAGCAGTTGGTGCCCGAGACAGATTCCAAACACCGGAGCAGCGCCGATCAGTCTCCGCACTTCTGAAACAATCCCCGAGAGTGCTGCCGGGTCTCCAGGTCCGTTTGAAAGGAAAACCCCATCGGGCGCGAGTGCGAGCACATCGTCAGCCTGCGTTTGCGCCGGGACCACGGTGATGCGACATCCTAGTTCTGCAAGATAGCGAAGGATGTAGTACTTGATCCCAAAGTCGTACGCGACGACGTGGAAGGTCTCGACCTCGCGGTCTGGTCTCTGGGCTGGACGGTGGAATTTCACCGGAATCGGATCGATCGAGGGGTCCTTCACACTCGCTACTCCATCAAGGGAGGACGACCAGACATAACTATCACCACAGGTCACCTGGTCGACGAGATTCCGGCCAAGCATTTCCGGCGCTTGTCTCGCCCGCTTGATCAGTAGATCTTCGTTGGTTTCGCTCGAGGAAATGCAGGCGCGCATGGCGCCGCGCTCGCGGATGTGCCGGACCAGGGCTCGAGTGTCGATCTCGGAGATTCCCACAATCCCGTGCAGTTTGAGGTATTCGTCGATCGTCTTTCCAGAACGCCAGTTCGAGCTGATCTCGGAGAACTCGCGCACGACGAAGCCTTCAACAAATGGACGTCGCGATTCGATGTCCTCGGAGTTGGTACCGTAGTTGCCAATCAACGGGTAGCTCATCGTCACGATTTGTCCGGCGTAGGAAGGATCGGTGAGGATCTCCTGATAGCCGGTCATCGACGTGTTGAAGACGATTTCCCCCGTCCTTTCGCCGCCGGCCCCCCAGGCTCGGCCACGGAAGATTCGCCCGTCTTCAAGCGCGAGGATTGCTTCCATCGTCATGTCAGTTTGCTTCTCTCCAGTTCGCAGAATCCGAGATTAACACAGAGGCCCAGGCCGCTGACTGCTAGCAAAATAAAAGACCAAACGACCCGCGTCAACTCTCGGGCGGGGAACTGTCGAGGCGGACTAGGCACGCCGCTCTCTGAGGAACTGCTCAGCCAGTCTCAACCATTCCTGCTCTCGCCTGTACTTGTATGCGGGTGCAGTGCGGACAGACTCGATGCAGGTTGACATCTCCGCTTCCGCTTCTTCGATTCGCCCGGTTGCGGAAAGGGCCTGACCGCGCCAATAGTGTCCTTCGGCGTCCGACGGTCGTTCGGCAAGAAAGCGATCAAGCATTCTCAGCGCGTCGGCATATTGTCGCGCTTCGAGATATGTGCGTGCAATCTCACGCCAGATTTCATGGAGGCTATGCGCCGGGGCTTGCCGCACCACGGTTTCGAAGTGCTTGATCGACTCCGCCAACCGACCGCGTTCGCGCGCGATCTGCCCGAGTTGATAGTGTGCATCCACCTCGGTGTCATCGATCTCAACGGCGCGCCCGAACGAGGCCTCAGCTGCGTCGATCTCCCCACGTTGCCGGTAGAGCAGTCCGAGGTTGTAGTGTGCAGAGGCGTCAGCCGGATTGAGAGTCGCCGCTTCAAGATTTTGTTTGAACGCCTGGCGCGAACGCTGATTCTGGAAGATGTCGCCGATTCGATCGCGTAGCAGAAAAGCGATCAACAAAAGCAAAAACGGCGACGCGCAGACAAAACTAAAGACCTGCGTCAGAATCGGCAGCCAGAAAAGTGAGAGAAACGACAGGAGACTGACAAGTGCCGCAGTCGCCCAGCCGATGTTGAAGACAGTGCGAATGGTGATTGTCAGTAGCGAGAAGAAGATCGGCACTGGGAGGACAATCAGCAGAACGAAGAAGCCAACAAGCTGAGTCGCTGGGAGCGAGGAACTTTGCCAGGCGACAACAGACGCCGGCGGCAAAGTTACCAGCAACGAGACTGCGAGCCCGGAAAGCGCACAGGCTGCCGTTGGCGCAAAATTCTCCCGCAAGGCGCGCCCAAGGGTCAGTCGCCGCTCGAATAGGTTCGCTACGAGAATCGCGAATGGCACATAGATCAGTGTCGTGAAGAGAACGAAAAGCAGCCCAGAAGTCATCGCCGAAGGCAACTGCGCGATCCAACTGTCTTTCAGACCGGTCCCGAGCGATACGCCGACACCTGGCTTGAGTCCACCGCTCTGCGCGTAAAAGGCCAGCGTCCCGATGACGAGGACGTGAAGAGTCGAAACAGCCCAGGCAACTGCCGCCGCGTAGCCGAGCGGCGCGCGCTGGCTCAGTTGCCTGATTGACTGAACTGGCTCCCGGAGAAGGGAGAAGAGGAGACGAAGGTAAGTTCTCATCGGCCAACTGCATACAGGAAAGCGCGGAGAGCCGAAGCCATCCGCGCCTGCCTCACTCGCAACCTGGTCCGCAACTGAAGTTCGCTTCTCAATCGAGCGCGCCTACATGCTCGAAAGGGACAAACGGGTAATACCTGAAGATCGCCTGTCCGTAAATATACTTCTCTGGGACTAGACCGACATCGCGGCTGCGACTGTCGCTGCTGTTGCGTCGGTTATCCCCAAGCACGAAATAGTGATGCCGCTTGATTTGCTCCGGGCCGTAATCGGACGTGTCCCCGAGTGCATCCGGCGAGAGGTAAGCCTCATCGACCAGCGAACCATTGATAAAGACTCGACCACCCTCAATCTGCACCGTTTCACCAGAAAGACCGACGACGCGTTTGATGTAGGACTTCGACGGGTCTTCAGGGTAGAGCAGAACGACGATATCACCTCGTCGAATCGGTTTCTCGTCACCAAACCACTCGCGCAGCGGGTAGATGAACTTGTTGACGAAGATGCGGTCGCGGTCAAAGAGTGTCGGCTTCATGCTCTCGCCTTCGACTCGGACCGGCTGAACCACAAAGACGACGATCAGCACCGCGATGACGATTGCAAAAAAAATGTCGCGAAGGAGGGACCTCGTCTCCATCCAGACTCCGCCAGACCCGGCCATTTCACCGTTACGCGAAGCGAGGTCTTCAATGATCTGAATATCTCGATCGTCGTCGGGAGTGATACCCAGGTACTTGTTGTCTCGATTCATCAATGCCATGACAAAAGACCGTCGATCTCGCTCAAACCACCACGCTTTTAGCACTTCCGCCGTCAGGGCCCGGCTTCGCCACGGGCTCAAACCCCAGAGGCCAAGATAGTATCGAGACGCGGCTTTGTCAACGCAGGCTCAATGCGTGATCTTACCCTCGAGTGATGTGTCGATCGTTGCTCCCTGGCCGATTCCAAAGAGAAAAGATTGAAGATTCTCAATGAGAAACTGCTGGTGGTCGGGGTTGATCGTGCTCAGCCCATAGTGATTGATCAGTTGGCTCTGGGATGTCAACCACGCCTTCCAGCAGCCCTGGCAGACCTCCTCGTGGACCCGGCGGCCAAGAGGACCCCCAAAAGGGGTCGAATCGAGTCCGGGCAGTTTCTGTTTACATCTGGTACAGCTAATCGTTGCTGCCATCATTTCTCCTCCCGCAGTGACGTCGGAAACTGTATCTTAGCACAGCCGGGTCACAGGACCGGGGTACTGGACAGCACAGAACCGTGCGGCGCGCGCGTCTTCCGTGCGATACTCAGGAGTAAGGAGTCTTTTCAGACAGACACTTTTCGGTGGAGGGGGGGCTGCGGGATGAAGCATTCTGTTGCTTTCGATCAACTGTGCGCTGATGCGCGGTCGCGCATTCGCGAGGTGAGCGTTGCTCAGGTCAAGGAAAAGCAGGACGCGCGACACCACTTTCATCTGATTGATGTCCGCGAAGACCACGAATGGGAGAAGGATCACACCGTCGGTGCCGAGCACCTCGGCCGCGGGATCATCGAACGCGACATTGAGTCAAGAGTACCTGACCGCGACGACGAAATCGTGCTCTACTGCGGAGGCGGTTACCGCTCGGCGCTGGCGGCGGACAATCTGCAGAAGATGGGTTATCGCAACGTCTTCTCGATGGCTGGCGGCATTCGAGCCTGGCGAGAGGCCGGTCTCCCACTGGAGTAGTCCGATTTCGGGTCCTGGATTTTAGTCTGTATGGTTTGTGAGGTTGCGAGTAAGCGACCGTCGCCCCTTAATCGCACATCCAATATCCAACATCGCGTGGTCCCCAATCCACAATCCACAATCTAGAATCCAAAATCGAGGGACTCAAAAGACGGAGACCTTAATGGAGAGGTACTTCCGCGGATTCTGACGGAAGTCGTAAAGCATCTTTGTAATCTCGGCCGAAACGTTGTTAAGGTTCTGATACAACCGTTCATCCTTGAGCAGCAGGCCCGCGGTTCCCTCACCGCGGTCGAGGCGGGTCGTCATGTTCTTGAGGCTCTCAGCAGTCGCCCGGATGTCCTGAAAGAGCTTCTCGTCATTCAGTAGCTTGCCCAGATTTCCTTCGCCTCGCTCAACCTTGGCCATCGTTCGCTCGATCCGGGCGGATGTCTCGTCGAGCTTGCCAACGAGCGAAATTGCCCGATTGTAGAGCTCCTCATCCTTAAGCAGTCGGCCAATCGTACCGCGCCCGGCGAGAATCTGCTCATTCACCTGATCGACGACCCGACGGAGTTGTGTGATCGTTTCATTGAGCTGGTTGTAGAGAGTCGGATCGCTGACTATCCGTCCCACGGTCCCTTCTCCCGAACGGATGTCCGTGAGCAGTTTCTCGGTCTGCAGGACCGTCCGATTGAGATTGACGTAGAAGGCATCGTCGTTGACAAACTTGCCAATCGTCCCTTCACCACCTTTGATCTTGCCGGTCATATCCTTGACGTCAGCTGAGATGTCATTGAGGTTTGAAACGGCGGTTTGTGACGCGTTGATGATGTCGCCAACACTCTTCTGCGCGAGGCTCTTGATAGTGCCGCCATTCTTGATCGGCTCACCCTTGACGGTCCCCGGCGTAATATCGAGAACATTATCACCAAGGACTCCCGCACTCTTGAGAACTGCGAGAGAGTCCGAGCGAATGCGTTCGATGGTCGGCCGGCCGTTGAGCGATCCGCTGATTTCCATGACAATCTCGACGTTGGTTGCAGTCGAGGAAGTGGGAATCTCATTTGAGAAGTTGATTTCGGTGACACTTCCGATCTCTTTGCCGGAGAGACGTACCTCGGCGCCCTTGCGCAGCCCTTCGACGGCCGACATGTACGTCTTGACGACGGTCTTTCGTCCAAAGGTGAAGGAACCACTGACGGCAAAGATCACCAGGACCAGGCTGATGATACTCACCAGGACCAACAAGCCAACACGCAAGCTGGCGAAACCGACCGGCTTCTTTTGCGGCATAAGGCCTCCGCGCAGACTCAGGCGAGGAACTTACGAATATAGGGATCGCCCGATTGGTAGAGTTCCTCGTCTGTCCCGCTGAAGATGACATTCCCTTCCTTGAGCATAATAAACTTGGTATTGATCAGACAAAGCGATTCGCCCTCCTTGGCAAATACCAGATTGCCCCGATCATCCCGCAAAACATACTCGCGCGAGAGTACTTCAATATCCTGCAGACGATGCGTCACAAAGATCGAGGAGACCTCCTCGAGATCGCGTAGCTTGAGCACAAGCTCGCAAATCGTCCGCGCCGTAATCGGGTCAAGACCCGCGGTCGGCTCGTCATAGAGAATCATCTTCGGGCTGCCGACCAGAGCACGTGCTATCCCGACTCGTCTTCGCATTCCACCCGAGAGCTCGTTCGGCATCTTCTCGACCGCGTCCTCAAGGTCGACGAAGCGCAGCATCCGCATGACCGCTTCTTCGATCTCGGATTCGGCAACCTTCTGCTCGCGTAGACGATAAGCAACATTGTCGTAGACGGGTAAACTGTCGAAGAGGGCGCCCTCCTGAAAGACCATGCCGATCTTGCTGCGGACCTTCATCATCTGCTCTTCGGTATAGTCGGTGATGTCTTCTCCGTCGATGAAGATCTGTCCCGCATCGGGTTTGAGAAGGCCCAGGACAAGGCGGAGCAAGGTCGACTTGCCCGTGCCGGAACCACCCATGACCACCTTCGCCTCGCCATAGCGCACGCCAAAGCTGACGCTGTCGAGAACCACACGTTCTCCAAACGCTAGCGAGACATTGTGAAACTCGATGGCAAGATGACTCTGACTCATATCACTCAACTCTTCGAGCAGCTATTCGAAAAGCAACGCAATCATGACCTTGGTCAAGAGAAAATCGACGGCAATGATGAGGATCGATGAAACGACCACCGAGCGTGTTGTTGACCGACCGACCCCGACCGTGCCGCCACGCGTGCTGAGACCCATGTAGCACCCAACGATCGCGATAATAAACCCGAAGACTGTGGGCTTTAACAGGCCGCCGATGATCTCGTTGATGTCGACAGCCTTCTCCGCAGAGGCAAGATACGTTCCCGACGATTGATGCAACATCGTCGTCGAGACAAGCAGACCCCCAATCGTACCCATGACGTCGCAGATGACCGTCAATGTCGGCGCCATCGCAACGAGGGCGATGATCCGGGGTGCGACCAGTTTCTTGATCGGGTCGGTACCCAGCGCACGCATGGCGTCGATCTGCTCGCTCACCAGCATGGACCCTAGTTCAGCGGCGATCCCTGAGCCAACGCGACCGGCGAGCATAAGCGCCGTCAAAACCGGGCCCAGCTCGCGAATCAGACTGGTTGCAACCAGTTGACCGGTGACGCTCTGGACACCAAACTTCTGCAAGGCATTGGCCGAGTTGAGAGCGAGAACTCCGCCCGTAAAAAAACCCGTCAGCAGGATGATCGTCAGACTGCCAAAGCCGAGGACATCCATCTGCACCAGCACCTCTTTGAGGTAGTGCGGTGAGCGGAAGAGTCCGCGAAGAACGCGCCAGGTGAGAAGCGCCACTTCCTGAAGCTGCGATATGCCGTTGAGAATGAAGTTCATCAGCAATCTGAGCCAGGCAGCCTCGATGCTGCCTTCATGAGAGCCGTGAGGCATCCGCTCGTGGCGTTGCTACCTTCCAGGCCCCCCGCCGGATGATTTGCCGGATACTTGTTAAGGCCAATGCTCTAGCATTTTTGCCGGCCTATAATGCTGGTTTTGAGAGAGCAGGTCAAGTAGGGTCTCCTGGCAGGGTCCCTGGGCGTTGTTGATCAGCTTCTGACGAAGCTGAGCGATTTACGCTCCTGGCAGGGGTCTCGTTGTCAGTCTCCTAACCCTTCCGTCAGGACGCGTTCGGCGCTCTGGGCTGACGTGTCAGGCAGTTTTCAAACGCGCCACATTGTCCAGCCCAAGCGTCTTGATCCACTCGTCCCTCAACTCGAACTTCTTTACCTTGCCACTGGCGGTCAGTGGGAACTCGGTGACGAATTGGATGTACCTCGGGATCTTCTGTCGGCTTAAACCTGAGCGGCAGTATAGACGGATACTTTCTTCGTTCGCGCTCTCACCCGGTTTGACGCGAACCAGCGCGCATAACTCCTCGCCCATAAAAGCGTCTGGCACCCCTACTACCTGGGCCTCGACGACCGACGGATGGCGCATGAGAAAGGCCTCGATCTCAGCCGGGAAGAGATTCTCCCCGCCGCGAATAACCATATCTTTCAGTCGCCCGACAATGTTGACATACCCTCGTGCATCCATGGTCGCGAGGTCTCCTGTATGCAGCCAGCCATCAGCGTCAATCGCTTCGGCGGTCTTGTCAGGCATCTTGTAGTAGCCCTTCATGACGAGATAGCCGCGCGTCAGCAGCTCACCGGATTGACCAACAGCGACCGGTTCACTGGTCCGAGGATCGACGATTTTGACCTCAGTGTGGGGAAGCGGTGTGCCGACTGTAGCTGACTTTAGTTCAAAGCTGTCGTTAGGAAGTGTTTGAGTGATAATTGGGCTTGCCTCCGTTTGTCCAAAGACAATCATCGAGTCTGCACCCATCTTCGCTTTGACCTCCTCCATCAAAGCCACCGGAACTGGAGATCCTCCACTGCCCGCGTAACGCAGGGATGTCGTATCGAACTCACCGGCCTGAAAGCGCGGATGGTTGAGCATCGCAATGAGCATCGTCGGAACGCCAATCAGGTATGTTCCTTTTTCTCGCGCTACCAGATCGAGTTGCTTCTCCGGATCGAAGGTGATCAACGGAATCAGTGTCGCACCTCGGCTCAAGGCCCCGAGCACATTACAGACGCAGCCGGCACAATGAAAGAACGGCATCGCCGTGACGAAGCGATCCTCGGAAGCCAAGCCGCACCGAGCGGTGAAGATCAAGGCGTTGTTGACCAGACCGTGGTGGGTGAGCATCGCGCCCTTGGGGAACCCGGTGGTGCCACTCGTGTATTGGATTTGAACTGTATCGCGTGCAACCACGCTTGCCTGACGTGCCCTTAATGCTTCGTCAGAGACTCCAATCCCGGTTTCCAGCACCTCACGGTACGGGATCAACCCGGGATGACGCTCGCCACCAATGAGGACGACTCGCTTGAGCAGGGGCAGCCTCGATGAACTCAGCATCTGACGCATCGGATCGTTGACATCCTTCAATTCGGGTGCGATGGAGTAGATTGAGTCAAGGAACGAGTTGTCCCGGCAGTTCTCGATCATGAGCAGCAGGCTGACGTCGCCCTGGCGCAGAATGTATTCGAGCTCGCCAGCACGGTAATTGGTGTTGATGGTCACCAGCACCGCACCGATCTTTGCAAGCGCCATCTCGAGCAACACCCACTCAGGTGTATTTGTCGCCCAGACAGCGACGTGTTCGCCCTTTTCGACCCCGAGCGCGAGCAGACCCTTCGCAAGCCGGTCGGCCTCCTCCCGGTACTGGCGGTAGGTGAGGCGCATCTCAATGCCAATCTCAGGATAGTTGTAGATCAGCGCCTCCTTATCCGGGAACAACTCGGCCTGCCGGTCGAGCAGGTCACCGATCGTCGTCTCGATCAGCTCGAGGCCTTCCGTTTCCGCTTCCCAAAAGGCCACTCCATCCCTGATGCCCATATTGAATGTCTCCACTTCGCTCAGCGCGGCTGACGAGGCACTTCAGGTCAACTCGTCGATGAGAGCCTTCTCGCCATCCAGATCGCAGTGCAATTCATCCGTCATCTCGCACGCAGGAGTAGCTGCGGATAACGGTCATGCATTCGGACAACGCACCCAGAAGAGTCTCGCCCCAACCAAACGGCGTGAATGGCCCCAACTCCTGATTCACCGTCTTGTCAGCCGTCGCATAAAATCTCATCGACTGCGCGTTGCGTTCGACGTACTCCTTGACCGTGATGACGAACTCCACATCCCCATCGGGCTGGCGTTTCTTCATCGAGAACCAATGAAGCTGGGCCAACTCTTCCGACGGGTCGTTCTGCGCATAATGCCAATCAGCCATTGGTCCTGTCCTTTCCCCGGTGCAACGTCGTTGGATTCATTGTAAAAAAGCGAGAGCCGTTACCCAGCCGCGGGAGTGGGTCCCGGAGGGTCAACACAAGCCAGGCAAATCAAAATAGCGAAGTCCTTTGAGAACGCCCAAAAGTAGTTTCGCTCCTTGGTGCGATCTAGTGTCCTGCTGATGCCGGCGGGAAGAGGTGAGCGAGATCTGTCAGATGTTTCGCCTGCGGCAACGCCTCGATCGCGCGCAGCGCCTGGACATCGCTCTCCAACAGAAACTGCTCGGCGACCTCGGTCCCAAAACTGGCGGTGATCAACTCCGTTCGCAGGCGTCGTCGAACATAGTCGACATTTTCCGTCGCCTGGCTCTCAAGGAGACGGAGCTCGGGTTGCTCGCGCAGGAACGCGCGGAAGGCCTGCACCACTGACTCGCTGACAGGCAGATCCCCCGGACGAAGCTGGTGTCCCTGTTCAAGCCTGACGACGCGGTACTGCTCAAGACCAGATATCAAGCCGGCGACCAGCCGACGAGCAAACTCGAAGGCCGCATCGCGCAACCCGATGTTCTCCTCCTGCGCGCGGACGACGATGTCGGGCTCGATGCCACCACCGCCAGAGAGCCTGCGGCCCGTCGGTGTGTAGACGGTCTCTTCGTTTCGCAGTCGGCCATGTGTCGTTGGGCTCGTCGTCCCAGGAGTCTGGTAGCGAGCGAAAAAGTAATTATAGAAACTGACGCCCGCATAGGCACGTTGGATGGAGCGACCGCTTGGTGTGTAGTACTTGGCAGTCGTCAGTGTCAGTCCGGTGCCGCCCGGGAGACGGAAGACAGTCTGGACCAGGCCCTTGCCAAAACTCGCTTCACCGACGATGAGGCCACGGTCCCGGTCCTGGATTGCTCCCGCGACGATTTCGGAGGCTGAAGCGGTCTCGCGGTTGATGAGGACGACAAGTGGCATCGTTTGTGGCTCGTCGTTCTCTGAGCGATACACCTGGCGTTTGGAGCGGCCGTCGCGGCTGCCGACGGTGACGATCTCGACCTGTCGCGGGAGAAACTCCTCTGCAACCTCGACCGCCTGGCGAAAGAGGCCACCCGGATTGCGTCGCAGATCTAGCAGGACCGAGGTGACGCCCTGGGCTTTGAGGTCAGCGAGCGCGTCCCGAAGCTCTTCGCTGGTTGTCTGATTGAACCCGCCGGTGAGGCCGATATATCCGATTCCCTGGCGCAGCACGAATGAATTGCGGACTGAGGGGTACGGGACCTCGTCTCGGACCAGGCGGACGGTCAGCGTGTCGGGCGCACCGAGCCTCTCGACGGTCAGTTCGATGGCTGTTCCGCGGTCACCGCGAACAAACTTCTGGGCATCGCGTTGAGACCAGCTGCGCGTCGATGTTCCGTTGACTGCGACGATGGCATCGCCGTAACGAAGTCCGGCCCGTTCGGCGGGCATGCCGCGTGTCGTGCCAAGAACATAAATACGTCCGTGACGCTGGTTAATGGTGACACCGACGCCATAGAACTTGCTGCTTTGCTCGTCCTGCATTTCGCCAAACTCGCGCCGGTCAAAGAAGTTGGAGTGGGGATCAAGAGAATGGAGGGCTCCGATAACGGCGTTTCGGGTGAGGCTGCTCTTATCGGGAATGGAGACGTAGTGGTCATCGATAAGCTTGAGAGCCTGCGTGAAGCGGCGAACGGAGGGGTCGGTTGACAACTGCTCGGCGGGGGACGGATGGCCGGGAAACCTGCCGTAGCGGCCTCCGAGGACGGCTCCAGTAGAAAGAATGAGAGTAATGAAGATCAGGGACCTTCGACGGGACCGCATCCAGGCTCGCTCCTTTTTACAAAATGCGATCGTCAATATAACACATGATGTTTGACGCAGAACCATTCCCCAAAACTGTAGAGGAACAACCACAGAGATGCGGAGACACAGAGAAAGTACAGAGAGGAATCGAAGGGTGGGGGGTGTTGTTCTACAAC
>JANNRD010000632.1:0-19784 GCA_031401095.1 Acidobacteriota bacterium | reverse complement strand
GCTGACGCTGGCGGCGAACCCAGGTCAGACCGGCACGGCGGGCAGGAATATCGTCACGGGCCCAGGCTACTACAACTGGGACATGGCACTACTGAAAAGCACGACCTTCGGTGACAACGGGAGGCTCAACCTGCAATTTCGCGCCGAGATATTCAACATCTTCAACAACGCGAACTTCCTCCTCCCTGAATTCAACATTTCTTCACCCAATTTCGGTGTCATTCAGAATGCTCTTGATGGCCGCATCATTCAATTCGCACTAAAGCTCAACTTCTAGGGTCTTCGCCGACGCTGTTTGGTGACAAGCCCGGCGCCCGCGGAGATCGTCGCGGCGGATGCGAACCTGTCGGTCTGTCAGTACGCCGCCACACATGGAACCAGCGAAAATGACAGAAGAATCAACCGCGCCACTCAGAAGAATCACCGAGGAGGAGGTCAGCGCTTATGAACGAGACGGCGTAGTCCTTCTGAAAGGCATCGTTGACGGAGATTGGATTGCTTTTGCTTCCGAAGCCGTTGATGAGCTGTATGCCAATCCGGGTCCGAACGCGCGACGGTGGCGTGTCAGTGCCGCACACAGTGAATTCTACGAAGAAGCTGAGCTTTCTGAGCGCAGCGCAGCGATCAGGGAATTCGTCCGTGACTCACCGACAGCGGAAATAGCCTCGATGGTGATGCGTTCGGAGACGGCGACCTGCATCTACGATCAGATCTTCATCAAGGAGCCCGGTCATATCAAAGGCACGGACTGGCATCAGGATTTGCCTTACTTTCCCGCTGACGGAAGTCAATTGTGCGTCATCTGGATGGCACTGGACAAGGTAGAGAGGGAGCATTCGCTGGAGTTTGTACGGGCGTCTCATCGGTCCGGCCAACTCTTCCACTTCGCCGGCTCGGGTCACGGCGAAATTGATCTGCCAACCGTCCCAGACGTCTATTCTGATCCAGAGAAATATGAGATCGTCGGCTGGCCGACAGAGCCGGGCGATCTGCTCATCTTTCATCTTGCCACGCTGCATGGCTCGCAGACGCGCAAGAACGTCCCAACGAGGCGGCGCACCCTGTCAACGCGCTGGGCCGGCGATGACGCACGCTACACCCTCACCAACCGCGTGCCGGACATGCGTCGTAGTGTGCCACTCAGACAGGGCGACAAACTTCCGTGCGATATCTTCCCTCAAGTCTGGCCTCGAAAAGGCAGTCCCTGATTGCGTGCGGCTTCTCCAGTTGTTGACGGCACCGACGCTTAGTGGCCGTTGATTGCCAAAGATCAGGGATCATCGTCATCGGCTTTGATCGACAGGCCGAGGTCAGCCGCCAGGCATCGAAGTCCCTCCGAAGTGGTTACATTGAGACCGAATCGGCGATGACCAAGGTTTCATTTCAAGTCTTCCGGGAGAACGCGCGATGAACCATCCTCTGCCTCGATTGCGCGCTATGGCTGCCGTGCTGGTGCTACTCATTCCGTTGCTGGGCTTGCCTGCGCGTGCCCAGAACTCGACCGACTCAAAGGGACTGAACGCGGCGGTCGACAAGCTCTTCTCAACCTGGGACAAGCCTGATTCACCAGGTTGCGTATTGTCCGTCGTCAAGGATGGACAGATTGTCTACAAACGCGGTTATGGGATGGCAGATCTCGATCATGACATTCCTCTGGCCCCCGATTCGGTCATGCATGTCGCCTCGATCTCGAAGCAATTCACCGCCCTGGCGATCATGCTGCTCGCGAGGGAAGGCAAGCTCTCGCTCGATGATGAAGTGCAAAAGTATGTGCCGGAGGTGCCCGATTTCGGCACGCCCTTGACGATCGGGCATTTGCTGCACCACACCAGCGGCCTGCGCGACCACTGGTTCCTCCTGGCGGCCTCGGGCTATCGCCCGTGGGAGGAAGTCATCAAGGATGAGGACATCCTTTATCTCATCACCCGCATGAAATCACTCAACTTTAAACCGCGCGATCAGTTCCTTTACTCCAATACGGGCTATCAACTGGCAGCGCTGATCGTCAAGAAGGTCTCTGGTAAGTCGCTTCGCGAATTCAGCGACCTGCACATCTTCAAACCACTCGGGATGAGCAGCACCTTTTTCCGCGACAATCACGCGAGCATCGTCAAGCGTCAGGCCTATGGTTACCGGGAGAGCCGCGACAAAGCCTTCTTTTTGAGCATGCCGAATTTCGACACGCCGGGCTCGACAAATCTCTTGACCACGGTGGAGGACCTCGCGCGCTGGGATCAGAATTTCTACGACAAACGTGTCGGTGGGGATTGGGTCCTGGAGCAGATGCAAACACCCGACACGCTCAACAATGGCGACAAGAGCAACTACGCGCTGGGTCAGAGACTCACGATATATCGCGGCCTCCGGGCCATTGAGCATTCCGGTGGCGACGCCGGATTTCGTTCACACTACATGAGATTCCCCGAGCAACGATTCTCGGTTGTCTGTCTGTGCAATATCGGGATCGATGCCAGTCAACAGGCGCGCAGGGTAGCCGACATCCATCTGGCAAAGGAGCTTGCGCCGATAGCTCCGCGGCTCAAGCCAGTCGATCTTATAACGCTCACCGAAGCGGAGAAGGCGGCCAGGATCGGAGGATATTGGAACTCGTGGACCGAGGACCTTGCCAAAGTGACTCTCAGGGATGGCAGGTTACATATGGACATGACGGGACTGTTCGGAGCGACGAGCTACGTTGGCTCCCTCTTTGCTCAGGGCCACGATCGATTCTTGTTGGCAGAAGGGCCGGGTGAGATATCGTTCGAGACCGCCACTGACGACCACCCACAGCGGCTGATCATCAAGCCGGAAGGCGCTCGAGCCATGATCTTTGATGCCGTGCCACCAGCAACAAATGACTGGCAGCGTTATGTCGGCACCTACTACAGCGACGAGTTGGACACCACTTACTGGGTGGCGCTTGAGAGCGGCAGACTGATCATCAAGCGCAAGAAGTCGTCACCTATTGAGCTACAGCCCGTCTTTCGCGATGGCTTCGCGGCGGCGGCGTTTTTTGGGTATGTGCGCTTCACGCGTGTGAGGCACGGAGCGGCCGTCGACGGCTTCGTGCTTGCCGGGGGCCGCATCCGCAGTCTCCGTTTTGCAAGACAACGAGAGTAGGCGCAGGCGGGGTGACCCGCCTGCGAGGCGGTTGCGCGATCCTTTCGTGACTACCGCCAGCGATCTGACCCGAGGGAGACGGTGTCATTGATGACTGGAATGAAGGAGTTGGCATGCAGCGATTGATGGTCCCTATTACATCCGCCGTGTTGCTCGTTTCGGGGATCGTTTTTGGTGCCCAGCGACTCGGACAAACGGCAGAGCAATTCGATATTCTGATTCGCAATGGACAGGTCTTTGACGGGACGGGCAATCCATGGTTTCACGCTGACATCGGTATTCGCGATGGTCGAATCGTAGCGGTCAAGAGAATGCCCAGTGCCACGGCCAAGCGAATCATCGATGCGCGCGGCCGGAGCGTGATGCCCGGCTTCATCGACCTGCATTCAGCGGCCGACGACGAAAGAGGCAACAAGCGAACGACGCGCGATCCCAATCCCCATCGCCGCGCCGCAGCGAATCTGGTGACACAGGGGATCACGACAATCGCTGTCAATCAGGACGGACTGACCACCTGGCCCGTGCTCGAACAACGCACTGAACTTGAAAAACTTGGCACCGGGCCGAATACCATGCTCTTTGTTGGGCACGGAACTATCCGCATGCTTGCGATGGGTGATGATTATCGTCGCCCAGCTACGGGTGCAGAGATCGATCGGATAAAGGCTCTGATCCGACAAGGCATGGACGAGGGCTCATGGGGAATGTCATCGGGGCGCGAGTACTTTCACGGGCGTTGGAGCGACCTTGATGAGATGATCACACTGGTCAAAGAGATCGAACCCTACGGCGGCGTCTTCATAGAGCATATGCGAAGTGAAGCGATAGCGCCGATGTGGTGGACTCCGAGCAAGGACGCACCAGGGGCGCCCAGTCTGGTAACGGCGGTCAAAGAGCTGATCGAAATCGGCGAACGAAGCGGAGTCACGGTCGTTGCGACGCATCTCAAGGCACGCGGCGTCAGCTCCTGGGGCGCCAGCCACACGGTCGTCCAATTGATCGAGCGGGCACGCAACCGCGGAGTCGAGGTGTGGGGAAGTCAGTATCCCTATAACACCAGTGCCGCAGATGGGCAGAGCCAACTGATGCCGGACTGGTCGCTGGGATTGCCTGACAAATGGGACCTTGGGCCGGCCTGGAGGCCGAATCCGAATGAGGATTATGCCGCCGCGCTCGGACGAACCCTCGCTAACCCAGAAGCCGCACGACGTCTCAGGATCGATCTCGCACATCAACTAGATCTAAGGGGCGGCCCCGAGAACATCGTCATTCTCGACTACCCTGAGAAGAGTTACATCGGCAAATCCCTGGCTGAGGTGGCCAAGGCGCGCGGCAAAGCTCCGCTCGAGATGGTGCTCACTCTGCAACTGGAAGGCTTCAAGGGTCAGCCAGGCGGAGTCCGTCTTCGCTGCTTTTCGGGCTCAGAAGAGGATATGGAGACCTTCATGGCACAACCCTGGGTCGCAACCGGCACCGACACCGGGGCCGCGCTGCCAGAGGATGGTCCCGGCGTACACGCACGTGCCTACGGCTCATATCCGCGCAAGTTCCGCCATTATGTTATGGAGCGCAAGGTCATGTCGGTCGGCGACGCCGTCCGCAGCTCGACCTCTCTACCGGGGCAGATTCTTGGTTTGCGTGATCGAGGCCAGATCAGAGAGGGCTTCAACGCTGACATCATAATTGCAGACCTCGATCGATTGCGGGACCGTGCCACCTTTGCTGATCCGCATCAGTATTCTGAGGGTATCGACTATGTCCTGGTTAATGGAACGTTCGTTGTTGAAGACGGAAGGCCGACGTGGGCACTGCCGGGCAAGGTACTCCTCCCGCCGTGGGCAAACCGAACCAGCCGAGCCAATCAATCAAAGGAGTAGACAGAGATGACCAGGCGGTCTCCAGTCCTCACTGTGCTGGTGACAATACTCATTGCCGTCTTTTTGTCGATTCTCCACGGAGAGGCGCAGGTATCGGACCGGTTGCCCAGGCCGAAGGCGGAATCGCTTGCGGAGCGCGCTCGTCGAATCCACCGCGAAGCGATCGTCATTGACGGCTACGTCGGAACGACCAAGCAGATACAGTCTCCGACGTTTAAGTTTACGGATCGTCATACCCCATTCGATTCGCATGTGGATCTGCCGCGCATGAAGGAAGGCGGACTTGATGGAGCGTTCTTTGCTGTCGGCGGATTGGATGTCATCAATGGGCAGCCCTCTGGGCCCCAGGCGATAAGGGAATCCCTCGAGGGCATCGACGCATTGAATCAACTGGCGAAGGAGAATCCCGATAAGCTCTCATTCTGTGAGACTTCCGCACAGGTGAGGCGCGCGCATCGCGAAGGAAAAACCGCGATCATGATCGGGATGTATGGCGGACACAACATCGCTGAAGACCTCTCCATTCTCAGGACCTACTCGCGTCTCGGAGTCCGGTATATGCACCTCACTCACGACACTCATACGTCGTGGTCCGATGCCGCAGCTGCCAAGCCAGTTCTCAACGGGCTGACCGATTTTGGCAGGCAAGTGGTGCGTGAAATGAATCGACTGGGGATGATGGTCGACATCTCGCACGTCGCCGACGGCTCGGCTTGGGACGCGCTCAAAACGAGCATCGCGCCAGTGATCGCCTCACACTCCTCCGCGCGCACTCTCTGTCAGCATCCGCGCGATATGCCCGATGAGATGATCAAGGCTCTGGCGGCCAAGGGCGGGATCATAATGGTGAACTACAACCTTTTTTTTCTCGATGAGGAGTATCGGCAGGCGTGGGACAAGATTCAACCGGAGCTACGAACCCAGAGCAGAGAGTTGCGGGAGAGATACCCAGGCGTCGAGAATCTACCACGCTGGCGCGCCGAGGGCGCCCTGTGGCTTGCGCCGCGGATGCCGCAGGTCCCCTGGACGCGAATCGTCGATCACATAGATCATATCGTGAAGTTGGTTGGCGTGGATTCAGTCGGTCTTGGCTCCGACTTCGATGGGGCCTTGATGCCACAGGGCATGGAAGATTGCTCGCAGCTGCCTAAGATCACTGAAGAACTGTTGCGTCGTGGCTATCAGGAGATCGAAGTCAGGAAGATTCTCGGCGAGAACATCCTGCGCGTTATGGACCGGGTTGATGCAGTCGGGCGGAGAATGCGGAGCGCATCTCAATGACCTCCCCCAACTATTCAGACCCAAGGGATCGGGAGACTCGATGCTTAAGGAACAATTCATCGGAACCTGGCGCCTCGTCGCTTATGAGTACCAGCGTTCTGACGGGGAGAGAATCTACCCGTTTGGCGACGACCCAGTGGGGATTTTGATCTATTCGGCAGACGGATTTATGTCTGCTCAGATTTCTCGCCGCGAGCGCCAGGACTTCGCCTCCGGAAACCGCTGGAATGGCACAACCGAAGAGATGGCACAGGCGTACAAAGACTATCTTGCCTATTTCGGAACGTATCAGATTAAGCAATCGGAAAGCGAGATTGAGCACACTGTCGAAGGGAGCCTTTTTCCTGACTACCTTGGAAGTGTCCAGCTGCGTTGTTTTGAACATTCTGCGGGGCACCTGATACTGCGGACACCACCGATGCCGGCAGGTGCTCATACGGTGACTGGACAACTGGTCTGGTCGCGGGCTGCCTGATGAAGCAAGCTCAATGGCGGGAGTACTATGATCGCCCCATCACCGGTGTTCCGCGGGCCTCGCTTGAACACCTGCGAAGAGTACTGATGAAGCAACGGATCGCGATTGTTATCCTGCTCATCTTTGCGTTGGCCTTCTCCGTGCCGGCGCAGGAGAACATCGATCAAAGCGTAATCGCGCGGATCAAGACTGAATGCTTCCAGAACTCGAAGATCATGGACACCGTCTCGCATTTGACGGACGTCTATGGCCCTCGGCTCCGAGGCTCTGCCAATTACAAGGCTGCGGCCGAATGGTGCCGCGAGCGCCTGATTCATTGGGGGCTCGACAAGTCGTACCTCGAACGGGGTGGATTTGTCGGCCGCGGCTGGTCGTTGAGTCGATTCTCTGTGGAGATGATCGAGCCTCAATATATGAACATCACCGCGCAACCTATGTCCTGGAGCCCCAGCACCAATGGCGCGGTCTCAGGGCCGCCCATTCTCGTCGAGGTCAGCTCTCCGGCTGATTTCGACAAGTATCGTGGAAAGCTAGGTGGATTGATTGTCGTCAACGGTGCCGGGACGCGAGCGGTCTCGAACCGTTTTCTGCCGGATGCCACACGTTTCAGCGACGAGGAACTCGAGAAGGGGGCTCAAGCGACTGATCCCGCTGCGAGCGTGCTTGTCCCATATTCCGCGCAAAGTTATGCGACGACCGCCCAGCAACGACGCCAGTACTTTGCGCGTCGGGCCGCCATCGCCCGGTTCTTTCGTGATGAAGGCGTGGCTGCGCTGCTCGTTCCGAGCCGACTTGACTCGAACTTGATCTTCGCGACAGATGCCGGTGGCTTTGATATGACGGCCGCGGACTACGGTCTGCCCGTTCCTGAATTGACCATCCCCTCGCTCGTCATCGGGCGCGAGCACTATGGCCGAATCGCACGACTGCTCGAAAAGAAGATACCGGTCAAACTCGAGGTCAATCTCAAGACCGTGAGCCGGGAGGCGAGTGAAGACAGCAGCGTCATCGCGGAGATACCAGGCACGGACCCTCGACTCAAGGACGAAGTTGTCATGCTTGGCGCGCATCTTGACTCATGGCAAGCGGGCACCGGGGCAACAGACAATGCTTCCGGCTGCGCTGTCATGATGGAAGTCATGCGAATTCTCCACGCTATTGGAGCGAAACCGCGGCGGACAGTCAGGCTTGCCTTGTGGAATGGAGAAGAGGGTGGACCGGCCGGTTCTCTTGCGTATGTCAGGAAGCACTTCGGCGATCCTGCGACGATGGAACTTAAGCCAGAGCATGAAACTCTGTCCGCCTATTTCAATCTGGATGGCGGGACCGGTCGTATTCGAGGCATCCTGCTCCAGGGCAATGAAATGGTACGGCCGATATTCGAAAGCTACCTCAGGCCGTTTTACTCCCTCGGAGCAACAACCCTCGCGATTCAGAGCGTCGGCAGCACAGACCACATTGCCTTCGATTATCTGGGTCTGCCTGCCTTCGTCTTTTTGCAGGACTGGATTGACTACGAGACGCGCACACACCACACCAATATGGATCTCTACGAAGCCGTCCTGGAGCAAGACTTGAAACAAGCCGCAGTGGTCGTTGCCGGCGTTGTTTATCAGACCGCGATGCGTGACGAGAAACTCCCGCGAAAACCGCTTCCGCCGGTGCCGCCAAAACCGTAGGTGCTGGCAGCAGTCCGCGGATTCCGTATCACGGAATCCGCTCGCTCTGGTGCCGCCTGACAATCGGTAGCTCGATGTAGGAGGCGAACCGTCGATTCCGCCCGACGGATATCGTTGGTGTGCCCTCCGCCGGAATCCTCTCGAAGGTGTCCTTATCGGCTCCGCCAATCGCTACCCGAAGACGATGACCACGTTTGATGAGTACGGAGACCGGGAGCAAGCCAAAATGTAACACCGTCATTTCTCCGGGAGTGAGCGGACTTCCGTCCTGCCGGTGGAAAGTTCGGTACGGGGTGGGCGACCGATACGGTGCGGCCCTGGCTGAGACCTTTCGATGCAAGCCTCGGAGCTCGCCTTCAGTGATGTAAGTAACTCGGCCTGAGGGATCGACGTCCTCGAGATAGACGAAGAAAGCTCCGTCTGTGGCTGTTGACGCGATAAACAGCTTGACGGTGGGGTGACCCGTTATCTCCAGGTCAGCGTCCAACGGTAGGCTGGTGTAGACGAGCAAGCGGCGGTCAGCCTCAGCCCGGTCCGGGTAGACGACATCTCCGCCCCCAAATTGAGTCTGCCAGCGATTCGCCATCCCGGTGGTGGCTGCGAAATCGACCGTGTATTGATCCACTTCGGATCCCGCTTTAGGCGAGACGAGGGAAAGGCTTCGCTCAGTTGCGAGGTACCAACGTGCCCTGCTGCTTCCTGCCGGAGGCCACACGGGCGTGCGCTTCCAGCGCTCTTCATTCATGGTGTAATAGATCACCTCTCGCTGCGCCGGTCTGGCGTCAGGGTTCTTCAAGTGCCGATCGAAGAAGCATAGATCCTCGAGCCACTGAACCTGCAGTTCCGGCGTGTTGGGAGTATCGTTCGGAAGAAACGGGCTGGAGTGAAAACGACCACCATGGCTCCACGGACCGATAATCACCCGCTGTGGGTTCTTGAAGGTGAGGAAGCGCAGTAGGGCACCATCAGCCGTCCCCGCATCCATCCAGCTTCCCCAAACCATCATTGGGATCTTGGATCTCTCGATCTCAGCTTGATAGGTGAACGCTGTCCAATCCTCCATCGAAGCACCCCAAACCGCCGGACGATCGTCGCGGAAGACGATCTCCTTCAAGCCGGTGAAGATCGGGGGATTGTTCGTATGATCCCTGATCGCTGCTGTAAGCGATTCTCCGTCGGAATCTCCGTCAACCGGTCTGACCCCTCTCAGGGTTCCCCCAACGCGGCCCAACTTCACATTGAGATCCATTTTGCGAACGGCGTCGCTCCAGTTCTCACTGAAATGAAAGTTGAGAATGCCTCCAGGCAGGTAGACGTGGTTATAAACATCAAAATCGCTGTGTCGCGGTATCACCGCCTTGAGCCCCGGCGAATTGTTGATCATCGCCAACTCCGCCGCATTCGCTCCGTAGGAGGTACCGGTAATCCCGGTTCTTCCATTTGACCACGGTTGTGCAATGATCCAGGCGATGATCTCGCCGTAGTCTGTCACCTCCTGCCTTGACCGCGAGTATCGCCAACCTCCGAAAGAGGCTCCCGTGCCACGGACGTCAGCCGAGACGATTGCGTAACCGTGGCTGACCCAGAACCTTTGCAATTCGCTTGGTCCATCGCCCTCTCTTGCCCGCCAATAACGGGTCAGTGTCAGGATCGTCGGGACGCGATGACCCGTCGCCAATCCCTTCGGCAATATCACGTCGACCGCGATCTTGACGCCATCGCGCATGGTGATAAACGCTGACCCTACCGGCCCTGATTCGTACAGGGCGGCACTCCGCTGCGCACACTCGCCAAATTGATAGCTTTCCTGGGCGAGGACTCCTCGCATGAGGGAAAAGCACAACCCCAACCCGAGCCCGATTGTAAGCTTCGTCCGACACCAGGGCTTGACCACGATCGTCCTCCGTGTGCATTCAATCCGAAGGTGCCCCTTCGGAGACTTCCTCAGCCTTCCTTGAGATCCCCGACGGGGCTCGACTCTCGATCAACCCGACGGGGTGGCACCTTCCGCCAGTAGTAGTAGAACGGCAATCCGGCGAGCATTATTGAGACCCCGATCATCGACAGCCAGAAGCGCGTAGCCAGAAGATTGATCAAGTACCAGGACACGATGATCAGGTACAGGACCGGCGTAAACGGGTATCCCCAGACGCGGTAAGGCCGCTGGAGGTCCGGTTCTCGAACGCGCAGAACTATCAGGCTTGCAACCCCAAGGGCGATGAAGAGCTGCGAAACAAAGCCGAAGTAAGACAGTATCCGCTCATAGCTCCCTGTCAGTGACAACAGAACAGCAAAGAAACCAACAATCAGAATCGCGTTGGCTGGGGTTTTGCGCGTCGAGTGGACCACGGAGAACGCCCTGGGAAACAGGCCATCACCCGCAAGGGCAAAGACGATGCGCGGATAGTTGAGCAGTTGTGCGTTGAGCGTACCGATTGCTGAGACGATCACGGCAGCCGAGATCAGGGTCGCACCGATCGGGCCGAATGCGGCTTGCATTGTATCTGCCCCGACCCGCTGCGACGCACGCAACTCCCCGAACGGAAGAATGTAGATATAGACAAGATTGATTGAGAGGTACACAACTACAACGATTGACATGGCAATCATCAGCGAAAGTGGCAGGGTTCGGCTCGGTTGGCGGGTCTCTCCGGCGACGTGCGAGGAAAAATACCACCCACTAAATGAAAACAAGCTCATCATCATCGCGGTACCAACCGACGAGAGTATGTCGAAACCGCTCTTGCCCGATGGCATCAGTGGCCCGACGCGGCTCCAATCACCATTCCCGAAAGCGAGACACAAGATGATCAAACCGACGATCATGCCGACCTTCAGGACGGTCAACATCGTTTGTGTCCGGCCGCTGACCCTGACCCCGAGGTAGTTGATCGAGACCATCGCCAGGATTACGGCAACTGCGACGCCGCGTTTTTCCCAGGCATGGTACGGAATAAAGGGGCTTAGGAAATGGTCCGAATAAATCGCCACCATCGCTCCAACGACAGCGATCGAACCGGTCGATATTCCGAAGACCATAGTCCAACCGAAGAGAAACGCTATCGGGGAATTGCCATAAGCGCGTTTGAGAAAGACGAACGTTCCACCGGTTTCTGGAATCGCGGCCGAGAGCTCCGCGAAACAGAGAGCACCGCAAGTGGCTAGAATCCCTGAGAGCAACCAGACCACCAAGGCTAAACCCGGAGAATTCACCTCCCTTGCGACGACACTGGGGACGAGGAAGATCGATGTCCCAATGATCCCGCCAACCAGCAGGCTTGTAACTTCCGGTACCCCCAACCCTCGCTGCAACTGCGACTTCATGCGTCTCCATGGAAACCGAGGTGTTCCGCAGTCTTGACGACGAACTACATCCGACGACGTTGTCTGTAGCAATCACCTATACAAACACAACCAACCTTAGGGAGGAGGGCGTTTAGTTTAGTTAGTAAGAACGGGTCTCACTGCAGGGTAGTCTTACACCAAATTGGCCAGGTGAGTGAGAGTCTTGTCTACCGCCGCGACGAAAGCATCCAACTCAGCCTGGGTCATTGGTGTTGAGAGGCAGCCGAAGATGCCGCGTGGTGAGGTGATTATTCCTTCAGCAAGCATCTGATGGCAGAACTCGCCGTAGATTGGCTTGGTCCGGGAGAATCCCTTGAGAGAACGATAATCGACCAGATCGTCTCCAGTCAGGTGCCCCAGGAAAAGAGAGCCTTGGCCACAGATCCTGCCGGGGATCTTGCGGTCGCGAAGCAACCTCGTCAGCTGCTCCCGGATCTGATCACCCATCTGGTTGAGTCGATCAAAGCTTTTCGGGGTCATTTGCTTCATCGTCGCCAGCCCTGCCGCCATCGTCACCGGACTGGCGTTGAAGGTTCCGCCGTGATGGACCTTGCAGCTTCCGGTATGGTCAAAGACCGACATAACCTCTCTTCTGCCGCCGACGGCGCCGACCGCAAATCCGCCGCCGATGATCTTCCCAAAGGACACCAGATCCGGGTTGATGCGGTACTCGTGCATGGCCCCGTGGTAAGCCAACCTGAAGCTCATGACTTCATCCGCGATCAGAAGAATCCCGTGCCTCTCGGTCACTTCCCTGAGAAACTCGAGGAAACCTGGTTGTGGCGCTATCATCCCGATCCCACCCGGGAGCGGGTCGACGACGACCGCCGCCAGAGTGTCGCTGCTGCTGGTGATCAACTGCCGGCAGGCCTCGAAACCATTCCAGGGCAGGATGAGCACATCCTGAGCGACGCTTGACGGAGAACTCTCTTCAAGAACGCTGCGTGGAGCATTGTGCTCGCCCCAGTTTTCGGGCGACGGACCTTCACTGACTTGAACATAGTCATAAATTCCGTGATATGCGCCCTCAAACTTCGCGATCTTCGCTCTGCCGGTGAATGCCCTCGCCGCCTTGACAGCGAGCATCACGGCCTCGCTGCCGGAATTGCAGAAGCGGATCTGATCGACGTAAGAAACCCTCTCAACCAGCAACTCCGCCAACTCGACGTCCAGCGCCGTTGGCATGGTGAAGGCAGTCCCGCGATCAATCTGGCTGCGGACCGCATTCACGACTCCCGGATTCGCATGTCCGACGATCAGCGAGGTAAAGTTGTTAAGGAAATCGATCCTCTCCTCGCCTTCGACATCCACCACCCGACATCCTCGACCACTCCCGGCATAGACCGGATATGGTGAGAGTGCGATCGAGTGACGAGTATTCCCTCCCGGCATGACCTGCTCTGCGCGTTGATAGAGTCGTCTTGAGACCGCATCCTCCGAGCGGTATGCAATCGCCTCAGATGCCTGCGCGTTTAGTTCGTCTGGTGCGATCTCCGTTGCCCTCTGCTTCACTAGTGGCTCCCCTTTTTCTGTGGATTATGATCATCCCGCCCGGCCCTTCCGGGCCTAAGCGCAAGAACTCTACCGACGAGTGAGATGGACTTTGATTGCGGTTACTTACAGGTACCCCACCAAGCCTCCCCAGATGGTAGTTGATCTGGCAGTTCAGAGACTTGATCGAATGGTGATATCTTTTGGACTTTTTTCTCGCCGCTGAAGGAGTCGTGAGGGAAATAGGACGATGGATGTTCAGGGTGATAGAACCTGGAAGCTGAGAATCACAACGGAAACCCAAGACCCGCAATGCGGAGTAAGACATCGCTGAACCTGGGGTCACTTCGGAGAGAGTCGTAGGCCGGGTGGACATTAATCATGAGAATCTGCGTTGAGCGTTCTTCGATCTGCCGTTCCATCCCGGCAAACACCTGGTCACGATTGCCCAGCGCAACGTGAATCAACGTGATCAGCGCGGGATCAATCCGCCTGTGTCTCGATAACACGATCAATCTTTCAATCACCTTCTTCGCTTCGGTCCTTTTCCGCGTCACCGCATAAATGCGTCCGAGCGCGGCGAGGATCAACGGGTCATCTTTTAACAGACGTCCCGCAAGCTGAAGGCAGCCAATCGCTTCGGCAAGCTGGCCCAGTTGCTCGTAGACCAGGGCCTGATTGAAATAGGCCGCCGCGAAATAGGGATCGAGTTCAACCGCCTTCCGTAACTGTTCAATTGCCGACTCATGCCGCTTGGCGAAGAAATAGACAAGTCCGGCATCATTGTTGATCGCGGGTGATAGCGGATCGAGGTCCTGCGCGATCCTGATTTCCCGGATTGCTTCATTGAAGCGGCCCGTGACCGCGAGGCTCTCAGCGTACCAATGATGCGCGGTCGAATAGTTGGGGTTCAATTCGATCGCTCGCTGGTATTCCCTCTCGGATTCGGCCCAGTTCCAATCGTGGGAGCCCGCAATCCAAGCGAGCGAGGTGTGCGCCTCGGCCAGGTTGTCGTCAAACTCGACCGCCTTGAAAGCTGCGGTCCTGGCTGTCCCGACCGATTCGGAAGGCAGAACGAACCCATAGTCGCCCGTCAGGAGATACGCATCCGCAAGGCCCGAATAGGCCAGCGCGAAACGCGGGTCCCTGGCAATCGCCTGTTCGAAGTAAGAGATCGCTTTCTTCAGGCCGGTGGCCGTGCGCTTGTTCCAGAAATAACGACCTTCGACGTACGCCCGCCAGGCCTCCATGCTTTCGGTGTAGCGGTGGTTTAGTCGATGCTCGTCCTCACCACTCAGCTTGCGAATAAGAGTCTGCGTAACCTGCGTGGAGATTGAATCCTGCAACGCGAAAAGATCGGTCAGGGGCTGATCGAATTGTGCGGCCCAGATGGCTCGGCCATCCGACACGTTGACAAGTTGAACCGAAACGCGAAGGCGACTGCCTAAGACCTGAATATGGCCCTCAAGCACTGCCTGAACGCGCTGTTCGCGTCCGACCTCGACGGCGTCCTGACCCACCTTGCCGTATTTCAGAACTGCGCTTGTCGGACGAACCGCAAGCCGGTGGATGTTGCTCAGCTTCGAGATCAAGGCGTCGGCCATTCCCAACCCCATCGATCCAGCGCGGCCTTTAAGAGTTAGTGGCTTGAACGGCAGAACTGCAATCGAGACGATGCCAGATCGTGTTCCTGACCAGGCCTGTGAACCCAATGATGTCGCTGTCCTGAGCGGAGCTCGGCCTTGCGTCGAAACCGCGGTCACATCGTTGCTCGACTCGCTCACCTCAGCCACAAAGCGATAACCAATCTTCGAAACCGTCTGGATGAATCTCTTGCAATGGCGGTCTTCGCCAAGTGCTTTGCGGAGGTGCGAGATATTGCGTGCAAGCGTGATCTCTTCAACAATCGTATCCGGCCAGAATGCCCGCATCAGTACATCTTTACTCAACAGGAGGCCCCGATTCTCGATTAGAAACAGGAGCGTATCAAAGACCTTCGGTGTCAGGGACACCTCGACGCCGCCACGCAGGAGCTTGCGTTCCATGGGATGAAGTTGGAAATCTCCAAACAGAAGGACCTGCTGGTGCCGATTGATCATATCGCTTCCGTCTTAAGTGCGACCGCTCAGAATAGTCTCTCAATTTGGCTTCGCGATGTATAGGCTCGCGGCTTAACTTTCCCAAGAGCGATGCGCCAGAACCAGACCGGACGCGCATTCGAGGGAATCACTTTGCACGCAATGTCACGAGTTGGGGCCCGCTGCAGCATGACTGAGATATTCTGCCAGACGCCAATCGACCTACCCGCACCGTAAATCCTAGAACGTTGGGTGTCATGTCCTCGTCCAAACTCTGAGCGCCCGTCCCAAGCATTCAAACCCGAACCTTTCGCTGCGAGAGGGCGATCATCTTGTCTTAGGGAGGTGACTCGAGCGCTCCATCCTCCTTGCAGCCACTCTAGTTGGAAAATTGCCAATTACCAGGAAGCTTGAACGAACGCGTCTCCGCTTTGTAAAGCTCCGCGCCCGCAACCTTGATTTCGCCCTTGCCCTTGCACGTGGCTGATTGAATTGACTTGAGCTGCCCCGCCTTGAACTCGAGCACAACTCCTTCGAGGTTGACCTTGAGACTGATCTCCAATGGAATTTCAAAGGTGTGCTTGATGCCCGTCGCAGATACGATCAGCACAACCTTGAGAGACGGCTTCTGGACTGATGAAATATCGTGCTTGGCTAGAGTCACATAAGCAGACTTATCAGGGGGGTTGCTTGCCGGATCAAGATACTTCTGTATTTCCTGTGATTTGCTCCACGCTGTCTCAAGTATCTTGATCAGGCTGATCCCTTTGAGCAACTGGCCGACTTCATTGCCGATCCCTCCGCGAATCGAATTCCAAGTGACTGAACCAGCCACAGCCTTCATCTTGCGGTAAGCCTCACTGGCCTCGAACTTCGAGCCGTCGAAGCCCTCCAGTTTCACCTCGTCCATTGAAAAGAAGTCGTGCAAGCTGACTACCGCTTCACTCATGAGCAATCCTTTCGTCTGTTACGAGAGCGTCTTGTTTCTCCAACTCCTGCACGCCATCGTCAGGCATCGAGAAGAACTGAATTTCGAAATTGAGTAACGACGGTGCTTTCAGTGAGAGCTCAGTCTCAGACGCCCCCGATTCAGATAGAAATCTATATTGCAGCGCATCCGCCCCCGACTTCTTGCGGCCGCGCCTTCGTAGCAGAAACAGCAAAACAAAAAACCCCGCGCTACCCAGAACAGGAAGGGCAAGCCACGAAGAGAAATTGAAATATCGAGATGGCGGAGGCAAGACCGATGTTTGCGGCAACGGAGTCGCAGGCTCAGTAATTCCGGGTGTCCTGACATTTGGCGGCTCGGCGGTGCGAGACGCCTCAGCCACCCAGAGTCTGACCGCCATCCCACGACTCATCGGCGTTCCGGGATCCGGCTCCTGCCGCGTCACAATTCCGGGCGCGACAGAGTTGTTGGAGTCCACCTCCCTTACCAAAGTCACACGAAAACGCCTGGTGTCAGTGTGATCAGCGGCCTGATCGAAAGTGTCGTTTCTGAAGTCCGGCAGCGGCCTGGTTCTTTGATTCGGCGGATTCTCAGCCACCCAGAGTCTGACTGCCATCCCAGGACTCATCAGCGTTCCAGGGTCAGGCTGCTGCCGCGTCACAATTCCGGGCGCGACAGAGTTGTTGTAGTCCACCACCCTTACCAAAGCCACCCGAAAACCCTTGGTGTCAGCGTGATCAGCGGCCTGATCGAAAGTGTCGTTTCTGAAATCCGGCAGCGGTCTGGTGCCTTGGATCCGTGGACTCTCAGCCACCCAAAGTCTGACTACCATCCCAGGACTCATCGGCGTTCCAGGATCCGGCTGCTGCCGCGTCACAATTCCGGGCACGACAGAGTTGTTGGAGTCCACCACACTTACGAAAGTCACCCGAAACAGCTTGGTGTCAGCCTGATCAGCGGCCTGATCAAAAGTGGCGTTTCTGAAATCCGGCAGCGGTCTTGTTCTTTGGGTCGGCGAACTCTCAGCCACCCAAAGTCTGACCGCCATCCCAGGACTCATCAGCGTTCCAGGATCAGGTTCCTGCCGCGTTACAATTCCGGGCGCGACAGAATTGTTGTAGTCCACCACCCTCACGAAACTCACCCGAAAAGCCCTGGCGTCACCCTGATCAGCGGCCCTATCGAAGGTCTCGTTTCTGAAATCCGGCAGCAGTCTCGGCGTTGTGGGGTTGATCACGTCACCCGAACGGACGGCCGTGCGATCCGGGCCGACCGAAGGGTTCGAATCGACGCCGGTCGTCGGCGGGAGGCAGTTCGTGACGCGAATGCTCTTGCTGTCGAATGCGACGCCGCCGCATCCGTCATCTACCTGGACTGTGACTGTGTATTCGCCAGGAGCGAGTCCGGCCGTGTCAAATGAGGTGGTCGTGCCGTCCCCGACGATCCGACCGCCGGTGCCCTGCCACGAATAAAGAAGAGTATCGCCGTCGGGATCGGACGCAAGAGCGCGAAGCGCAACCTTATCACCCTCGCAAATCGTCTGAGCCGAAGCCCGAGCAAAATTGCCTCCACCCGGCGTCACAGCGCCAACGCCCAGCCTGACAGTCGGCGGTTGATTCGGGAGCACCGGATCGATTCGCTTATTGGTCCGTCCTATTGAAAGGCCAACAATGAATCCGTTCGGGCTATGAAGCACGTCCAACGTTGTGCCAAACCCCTCGGTGCAGGTATCAGAGAACCAATTCGCATGGCGCTGGTAAGCAGCAGTGATCGAGAGCGATCGATGCGGATAGATCTTTGCGCCGACGATCAAATCAACCGGACTGTTCTTGAGCACGGTCGGCGTTCGCGAGCCAACATAGTGAGTCGCACTGACTTCAGCGATGACCTGGAGGTGCTTGGTGACAGGGAAATCGACTCCGAGGCCGCCACGCAACTCATCCGGGATATCAAGCGCACGATCGCTGCGCCCAAAACCCTGAATCACGCCGCAACCAACGCACAGCTGGCCCAGGTTCATGTCCTCTGCTCGCGGATCGAGCTTCTTGATGTAGCCAATGTTTGTGCTCAGATTGATGTGCTTCTGCAGACGCCTGTCAAGCGCGACGATCGCGCCGTACTCAAAGTTGCCAGTTCCACGCCCCCTCTCGAGTCCCTTGTCGAGAGTACGGGTGGTCGGAATCTTCAGCAGTGGGATGACCGCAAGGCCAAGCGAATTGTTTGGTCCGGTGAGGCGAATCTTGCCGCCCAACCAGAGGTCGCCCGTGTGCCGATCGTTCAACCGCGCGATAAACGGCGCCTGCGGAAGGTAGTTGGGATTGACGTTTGGTAAAAGTGCAGGAAGGATTCCACCAACTGGGGCGCCCAGACCAACGTAGACCGCAGTCGCGTTGCCACTCGGACGCGCTGTAAATGCCCCTCGAACATTAAGCGAACCTGGAACAAGACACGGTCCCGGAAAGCCGCCGTTTCCGCACGGGTCGCCGCTCAACACCGAGATGCCGTTCTGGCCGGGGACGATCACGAGACGCCCAACCTTCAGCAACCCTGGTGTTCTGACATCGGGCAGATAGAAGCCGCTTAACAGCTGTAGGGTCCCGACGCTAATGCTCGTCTGGTATTCAAAGTTGGCGAAGAACTCAAAGCGATCTCCGAACCCGATCTGGAAACTGACTGGATACCTCTGAAACCTAACGTTACCTGGATCACGGTGAAACCGATTGGCGAAGAACCCAAAGTTAAACTCGCCCTTTCGCAGCGTCTGGGCATCGTAGACAGTAAAGAGCCCCGTTCCACCCGTGACCGTCGGAGACTGGTTGCGAGGATCGTCCGTATACCTTGGGGTCTGCGCTCGTACCATTGTCCCCAAAAGCAAGGGCACCAGCATGAGACCGATCAATTTTCTCACGAACGCCTTGTACCTTCCCGCCGTCGAGTGCAAGCCGGGCACAAGCCCTGCCCCAACGGTTCTCGCAGTTGGGGGAAACTACTCATCATTTGATAATCTACACACCGTCGCCACATCGAACAACGACGCCCATAACGAGGCGAGAGTTCGCGTGATCTCGGCTAGCGATGACGGCGACAGGGGAGCGGTCTTCGGTTACGACGTGTTGACCGACGACCGCACCATCCTTATACAGTTCAGGTGTCAATGGACGCCGAAGTATGCAGGACTCGTGAAGTGCTGTGCCAGCATTTCGTCAGAGAGCGTCTAACACTGATGCGCGCCATCCTCGATAGGCAGCCCGCGGCCTCAACTAGCGAATTAGCAGGTCCAGCTGGCGCACATCGAGACCGGCCTCGCGATAGTACTCCCGCGTCAGCTCGAGAGCGGTGAATCCATCCTCGTAGGCAGCAAAGCCACCGCTGACCGCGTTGTCCAGATAGAGGAGGCCGCCCTCGACCATAAAAAGGATCAGCGCTGGTTCTGGTGAGTCGTCGGTGATGACCAGCGTGTGAGCCTCACCGGCGGGTTCGTTGATGAAC
>JANNRD010000631.1:0-5884 GCA_031401095.1 Acidobacteriota bacterium | reverse complement strand
GACACTGCCGGGCGTGTTCTTGATGCCCGACGTCATGGTCAGCATGTGACGCAGCGTGATGGACTTCTTCTGCGCATCTTTCCACGCCGTGACGAAATCAGAGGCGGTTTGATGGACGCTTCTCAACTTGCCTTCCTCAATCGCCATGCCAACGAGCGCTGAGGTGATGCTCTTGCTGGAAGAAAAGATCGGATGTGCAGTTTCCTGAGTCCAGTCTTTCCAGTATTTCTCGGTGATGATGCGCCCCCCGCGCAGGATGACCAGACCCGTCGAGTTATGCTCGGCGGCGTAATTCGCCGCATCTTCAATCCCAGCCGCATCGATCCCGGCATCCTTGGGCGTCCGCGATTCCCAGTCATTTCCGCGCGGCCAGTACAGTTTCGGGGGCGCGGCAAAGGCCTTGCCCACAAAACCGCCGATACTTGCGGCCGTCGCGACACGCAACATCTCGCGGCGTGTGACCACGTGACGATCCACCCTGTCGCTCATAGTTCACACCCCCTCATGACTTCGCTGCGATCTGCGGGTTTTGGGCTGCGGGTTTTGGGCTGCGAGGTTTGATTTTTCGCTGACGTCCAATTTCAGATCGGACAAAAACGACGTTCGGCTTGCTCGCTCGCGGGCCCTCGGTTTTGCCCTGCCCACGACTCACCGCAAGGGAGGACCCCAACGTCAGCAAATGTGACCGGCGCCAACGCCGGCACGACTAATAAATGCTTTCGTGGTCACCTCAATTTTTTCGGCGAAGTCTGTTCGCCGATCCAGACCGGTGAAACCCACGCCGCTTCGCCGTCAATCTGGACCACGCGCAAGTAGTAGTAATCGTCTTGGGCTGGCGCCCTGGTGGGCCGATAGCTGAACGACACGTCCCACGCGCCATTCGCGCGCGCCTTGCGTGCGTACACGAATGCGTTCGGCGTGAGCTTGAACTCAGCCTGTTTCTGGGTGACATCGTTCAGCTTGAACGTGACTTCGTGGAGCGGAGTGCGATTGGGCACGCCAATGGGCCACGTCACATTGCCCGAAGCACCAGTGCCGCCGGTCGAACCGGTAAGGCTGGAAACGCTCACCTTGACCTGCGTGTCAGCAGGTGATTGCGCCAATCGGATCAGCACGCCATCGAAATCGCCACGCGTCCGACAGGTGAACCAGATGCGCTGCGCGTCCACCTGATGGAACTGGTCGCTGAAGTGATCGACATTGAGCGGCTCGATTGACGCGATGCGCCCGCCGCCCGTGACCTCGATCCAACCGCCCCAACCGACGCCACCTTGCGGCGAAACCACATCATCGCCCGCCGTCTCGGTCGGACTATGGAACATCACCTGAATCGCAGTCGGATCGTTCGGACGCGGCGTCAAATAATCCCGCCGGTATTCGACCTGGCCATTGTGCATGACATCAATGTGATCAATCGCCGCGGTGCCGAGAGCGCGCGCTCTGATGATGGGCAGACGGCCGGTGGCGACTGATTCGCCGACGCGCTTGTCGTCCACTGTCACCTTCACGACCGGGCGCAATGCGTTGCTGGTTGCGTATGTCGCGCGTTCCTTCATCCCGCGCCAGATGCTGTCTCGATCCAGTTTCTCGGCATAAACAGCCGCCAGTCCGTTGCGCGTCGAGATAATCGCCGGGCTGTAACCCGGATGCCCCGTGTGATCATCGCTCGCGGCGACCAGGCCCATGCGATAACCGCGCTTCAAAAACCGCTGACCGAAATATTCAAAGCTGCCGTGCATCGAGAAGATTTCGACCAGCCTCTCCATCTCGGGGTCGTTGTAGTTCCAATCGCCGGGCTCGTGCGCGTGCGGAATGATGAGCACGTTGTCGGTCGAGTCAATCGCGCGCAGCTTTTCATAGAGCTGGTCCGGCTTGGGCGCTTCCCAGCGCGTGACATAGCGCCCTTTGTCGGTCTTGAAGAAAACATTGTGATGGCCGCCGTTGCGGAACTGCTGCGTCCATTCATAGCCCATGTAGGCGACGAACTCTCCGGTGCGATTCGCCTTTTCGGTTTCGCGGCGAATCTCGTCCCAGCCCTTCTGTGAGAGGAACAGGTCGTGCCCGGTCAGCGAGGCGAAATCCAGATAAGCCACATCGCGCGCGAACTCGTAATAGCGCGGCACTGTTCCGACACCCTCTTCCCAACCCGAATGGCCGTGTAATTCGCCCCAGTAGATGCGCTGCTGCGGGTTGCGCTCGACCAGCATGGGATTGCTCTTGCAGGTAAAGCGGCCATCAATGCTTGTGACATCGAACTTGTAGCCGCCTTCGAGCGGGACCTTGACGCCATCAAGTTGCCCTGTGTATTTGCCCGCCGCGACGTTGATCTCGCCAACCGGTTTGCCGTTCAAGCTGACATTGAATTTGCCGCCCTCGAATTTTGCCGGATTCCAGTACTGATCTTCGACCCGCAGACGAACAGCCAACGGTTCATTGGTGGCGACAACAGAAGGCACTATGGCATTGATGAGCATGGCGGCATCACCGAAAACTGGCATGGAGACGCGCGCCGCGGGAATGAAAGTCCCATCACCCATGAAATCTACCGCCACCAGAAGCGGAAAATCATCGGCATCGCGCGCCGGTGGGCGATAGCCCGGGCTGCCACGCGAAGTGTCGCCGATGGTGATCATGACCTTGTCGCCCTGCTTCAAAACGCCCGACATGACACGCAATGCGGGCAGTGGCACCGCACCGAAGATACTGCCAAAGATGCCAAAGATCGGTCCAGAAGCGGTTTCGGTTTGCGCCGTCCGGCTTTCCACCTTGAATGAAACGAAACTCTCGGCGGTGGGATCTATCGTCTGCGGGCGTGGGCGCAGGTTGAACATGTTGATGCCCAATCGCAGCCCTTCGCCTTTGGGAATCTCCGCGCCGCCAACGGTGTATTCGATTACGATCGTCGAGAACCGCCCGGCCTGCAGTTCGTTCTTGTCGGTGCGCACGAGCGTTCCCTTCTGCGCGCCCTTCTCCTCGATGAATGAGAGTATCCTGACCCATTGCCTCATCGCGTCTTCGGCCTGCAAGTTGGCGTCCGGCATCCGAATAAAGGTCAGCTGCAAATCCTGCTGCGTCAGAAAGTCGCCGCGCTCGGTCAGCAGGTTGCCCCAATCCCTCAGCGTCTGGCTGCGTGTGGGGTAGTTTGCCGCCGTCAGTCGGACGGAGTTGACTTCTCTTTTGAGCAGGGCGATCCGCTGCTGCAGGCTGGGCTCCTGAGCCGCGGGTGCGACCGAGTAGACAGCAAGGCCAGCCAGCGTCACGATGAGCAACAGAATCAGCTTCCCAGTGGGAAGTAATGCAATCCGCCGTTTCATTCGATTCTCCTTCAGTGGGAACCTCAACTTTGAGATGCGCTTCGCCCGATTCGGAACTGACCTCGGCCCTGTGGGTGCGGCCATGATCTTCGAATCGCCCTCGTCGATGGGTCGAGCCCGTTGCCCTCCTTGACACGATTCAGGGCTGTTCCCATACTCCCTTACCGGCTGGTAAGATGAAAAGATAGCACATGAGATTTACACCGGGAACGCCCGGATGACTGGCCCGGATGATTTCTGAATGATCTGCCGGCGGTGGCAATCCGCACTCACTTCTCAAGGATGGAAAACCCGAAATGAAACTCGTCAGTCTCGCGCTCTTTGTCAGTGCGATTTCAGGATTGTCGTGGATGCAAACCACGCAGATACCTCTCAACCCGGACAATGGGTTGAAGCTGACAAACGTCAAGGCGGAATCCGTGACATACAAGGGCCGTAAGGCACTGCGCGTGACCGACACGGCGCGCGGGAATGTCGGCGACGAAGGCCGACTTGCCATCTTTGCAAAGACCGACTTCGAGGACGGAATCATCGAAGTTGATCTCGCGGGCGATGTCGCCCCGAACGCCGCCGAAGGCGCGCGAGGCTTTGTCGGCGTGGCCTTCCGGACAGGGGCAGAGGCATCGCGCTTTGAGTGCTTCTATCTGCGGCCCACTAACGGGCGCGCCGAAGATCAGGTACGGCGTAACCACTCCGTCCAGTACATCTCGGTGCCGGGCTTTCCCTGGCAGAAGCTGCGCAAGGAGTTTCCTGAAAAATACGAAGCCTACGTTGATCTCGTGCCGGGAGAGTGGACGAAGGTTAAGGTCGAAGTGCGCGGTGACAAGGCACGCTTGTACGTCAATCAGACAGCGCAACCCACCCTCTTGGTCAATGACCTCAAGCAGGGACCGAGCAGAGGCGCGCTGGCCTTGTGGGTCGGCCCGGGCACGGTCGCGCACTTCTCCAACTTGCGCATCTCAAAGTAGCGGTCCAGGAGCCGCCGGATCGAGCGCTCGCAGTTGCGAGTCGTACCCAATATAGCCCTCCCATTTCGACGGTGTCTGCCGATCATTGAGTAGAGCCCCAAGCCTCTGCTTGAAATCGGAACACGTGCCTCTCGCCTTGAAAGCGACCCTGACATCAAAAGGGTTCGAATAAAAGACACGTCTCCTTGATCTTTTCTCGGAACAACGTATTCTTCACCATCTCGGTGCCACACTAGCAGCGTTTGCGAACGCGCAGGGCATCCTATCTTGAACCCTGAGGAAGAGATCGCGCCCGATCGCAACACGACAGAAGGCAGGATGAATATTCTCTCGCTCGAAAACGTCAGTAAGACCTTCGGCATCAAGCCACTCTTCTCTTCCGTCGCATTCGGTATGGAAGAGCACGATAAGATCGGCGTCATCGGCGCAAATGGTTCAGGAAAGTCGACCCTGCTGAGAGTGATCTCAGGAGAAGAGCCCCCCGACTCGGGCCGCGTTGTCGTTGCCAACGGCAAAGTCATCGCCGTGCTCTCACAGAATCCTCCGTTCGATCCCGATCAGACCGTTATCGATGCGGTCTTCGAAGGCAGCAATGAGGCACTGCACCAGAAGCTGGATCTCCTTCGGCAATACGAAACAGCATGTGGGCAATTGGCGACGCAGGACGGAAATGACGAAAGGCTCCTCAAACGAGTATCGGATCTCGCCGGACAGCTTGAAATTGCGGGTGCCTGGGAGCTTGAGACCCAGCTGAAGGCAATCCTCAACCAACTGGACATTACCCAACTGACTGCCACGATGGGCTCGCTCTCCGGAGGCCAACGAAAGCGAGTCGCGCTGGCACACAGCCTTTTTATCGAATCGGACCTGCTGATTCTTGACGAACCAACGAATCACCTGGATGCCGAAACGGTCGAATGGCTCGAACGCTGGCTTGCAGACTTCAATGGCGCACTACTACTGGTGACGCATGATCGATACTTCCTCGACCGGGTCACCAATCGCATCATCGAGATCGATCTCGGTCGAGTCCAGTCGTTCACCGGAAACTATCGTCAGTACCTGGAAAAGAAACAGGAACAGGAGGAACGGCAAGTGGTCCGGGCACAGGAGCTCAAGCAGATGGCGAGACGCGAGCTGGAATGGCTGCGGCGCGGACCAAAAGCTCGGACGTCCAAATCAAAAGCCCGCATCGACCGTGCCGTCGACCTGCAGCGGCAATCCCGCCAGGCTGCGAGCGCGGTCGCTGTCAGAAAATCGCGCGAGGTTGTCTTTGAGGCATTCAGCACGAATCGCCTCGGAAAGAAGATTCTCGGCCTGCAGAACATCAGCAAGACATTCGACGGCAAACCCGTCATCACCGATTTCAGCTACCAGTTCAAGCGCGGCGACCGGATCGGCGTCATCGGCGCGAACGGCTCGGGTAAGACCACTCTGTTGGAGATCATGGCCGGACGCCTGCTGCCCGATGCCGGCGAAATCGACAAGGGCGAGACGGTTGTCATCGGCTATTACGACCAGGAGAACCGCGAATTCGACGAGTCGCAGCGACTGCTTGACTACATCAGGAATGTCGCCGAACACATCACTACGGCCGAAGGC